>NZ_JBSFHA010000070.1:0-55886 GCF_053596855.1 Streptomyces sp. NPDC001617 | reverse complement strand
TGCAGCTGCACGCTCCCCCACTCTCGGCTTCGCTCGAGCGGGGGGACCCCCATGGCCCCGCTCGGCTTGGCCAGGAGGTGCCGTGCCGCACGGCCGACCTGATCCGCCGGACACCCCTAGCCGTAGACCGGGCCCGTGTACTTCTCGCCCGGGCCCTGGCCCGGCTCGTCGGGGACGAGCGACGCCTCGCGGAAGGCCAGCTGGAGCGACTTCAGGCCGTCGCGCAGCGGGGCCGCGTGGAAGGAGCTGATCTCGGTCGCGGACGCGTCCAGCAGACCGGCGAGGGCCGTGACCAGCTTGCGGGCCTCGTCCAGGTCCTTGTACTTGTCGCCCTCCTCGGTCAGGCCGAGCTTCACGGCGGCGGCGCTCATCAGGTTGACGGCGACCGTCACGATCACCTCGACGGCGGGGACCTCGGCGATGTCGCGGGTCATCTCGTCGAAGTCGGGAGAGCCGGGGGAGTCGGCTGCTGCGGGAGGGGTGTCACTCATGCCCCACACGATAGGCCCCGGTGCACATCGGTTCGCACCACCCCCGGACAGCTGCTAACCTTGTGTGACGACCGGCTGGACACTCGCGTGCCCGGCCCTCAAGTGGAGGCTCCGATCTCCCACCCGACCGCCCTCCGGGACGGCGGGTCACCCCGGTCAGGCGGCCACCATCGTTCCGTACGGACGATGGAGTCGCCCGAAAGCGCGCCCCGCGTATCACCGCGGCGGTGCTCCGGTAGTGCTTTGGAGCCCCGCCTGTGATCGTCCGGGGCATTTTTCATGCTTCGGCGCGGTTAGGTCTGTCGAACAGAGACAAACGCGGCCGTCCGCCAGATGGCCGTGTGGTGCTAACCGAGGAGGATCCATCAGCGCCGAGCCCCGCATCAACGACCGGATTCGCGTTCCCGAGGTGCGACTTGTCGGTCCCAGTGGCGAGCAGGTGGGCATTGTCCCGCTGGCCAAGGCACTGGAGCTTGCGCAGGAGTACGACCTGGACCTGGTCGAGGTCGCGGCGAACGCCCGTCCGCCCGTGTGCAAGCTCATGGACTACGGGAAGTTCAAGTACGAGTCGGCCATGAAGGCCCGTGAGGCGCGCAAGAACCAGGCGCACACGGTCATCAAGGAGATGAAGCTCCGGCCGAAGATCGACCCGCACGACTATGACACCAAGAAGGGTCACGTCGTCCGGTTCCTCAAGCAGGGCGACAAGGTCAAGATCACGATCATGTTCCGTGGTCGCGAGCAGTCCCGGCCCGAGCTGGGCTACCGACTGCTGCAGCGTCTCGCGGAGGACGTCCAGGACCTCGGTTTCGTGGAGTCGAACCCGAAGCAGGACGGCCGGAACATGATCATGGTTCTCGGTCCGCACAAGAAGAAGACCGAGGCGATGGCCGAGGCCCGCCAGGCGCAGGAAGCCCGCAAGGCAGAAGCGAAGGCCAACCCCGGCAAGTCGCAGAACGCCGCGGAGGTCGACCACGAGGTCGTGGACGACGCCGAGGCTCCTGCCGAGGCGTCCGCCGAGGCGTGATCCCGGGGGACGCGAGTCCCCAGGACGTAACCGATACAACAGCGACGTTCCACCGTGCCCGGTTTCACGACCGGGCACCGGAACGCCACCGACGAGGAGAGAACGGCGCTATGCCGAAGAACAAGTCGCACAGCGGTGCCAGCAAGCGCTTCAAGGTCACCGGCTCCGGCAAGGTGCTCCGTGAGCGCGCCGGCAAGCGCCACCTGCTCGAGCACAAGTCGTCCCGCGTGACGCGTCGCCTCACCGGCAACGCCGAGATGGCCCCGGGCGACGCCGCGAAGATCAAGAAGCTTCTCGGCAAGTGACGTGAGCGGCGCCCCCACTGAGCGCCGTACGTCTGGACCGGGACCCAATCGATTCCGGGCCGTGTGAGTCCAACCACGGCCCCGCTACAAGGAGTTAACAAGTGGCACGCGTCAAGCGGGCAGTCAACGCCCACAAGAAGCGCCGGGCGATCCTCGAGCAGGCCTCCGGCTACCGCGGTCAGCGTTCGCGCCTGTACCGCAAGGCCAAGGAGCAGGTCACCCACTCGCTGGTCTACAACTACAACGACCGCAAGAAGCGCAAGGGTGACTTCCGCCAGCTGTGGATCCAGCGCATCAACGCCGCTGCCCGCGCCAACGGCATCACGTACAACCGCTTCATCCAGGGTCTGAAGGCCGCGAACGTCGAGGTCGACCGCAAGATCCTCGCCGAGCTGGCCGTCAACGACGCCACCGCGTTCGCCGCGCTGGTCGAGGTCGCGCAGAAGGCCCTGCCGGCGGACGTCAACGCCCCCAAGGCAGCCTGACGTCTGGCTCAGAGCCGACGTGACATGAGGGACCCGCAGGCTTTCGGGCTTGCGGGTCCTGTTGTGTAGTTTCCGAAAGTGAGCCCCAACCCCATGCCTGCTGCCAGCCCCGAGCTGATCTCCCCCCGTTCTCCCCGAGTGTCGGCCGCGCGCCGGCTCGCCAGGCGGAACTTCCGGGGCAAGGAGCGGCTGTTCCTGGCCGAGGGACCGCAGGCCGTGCGGGAGGCCGCCGGGCACGGGCTGGTCGAGCTGTTCGCCACCGTCGAGGCCGCCGAGCGTTACGCCGACATCGTGGGGGAGGCCCGAGCCGTCGCGGCCCGGGTGCACCTCGCCTCCGAGGACGTCATCGCCGACATCTCGACCACCGTCACCCCGCAGGGGCTGGTCGGGATCTGCCGGTTCGTCGACACGCCCTTCGAGGAGATCCTCGCCGCCGAACCCAAGCTGGTCGCCGTGCTCGCCAACGTGCGCGACCCCGGGAACGCCGGGACCGTCCTGCGGTGCGCCGACGCCGCCGGTGCCGAGGCCGTCGTACTGACCGACGCGTCCGTCGATCTCTACAACCCCAAGGCCGTACGGGCCTCCGTGGGCTCGCTGTTCCATCTGCCGGTCGCCGTCGGCGTGCCGGTCGAGGACGCGGTCGAGGGACTCAGGAGGGCCGGGGTCCGTATCCTCGCCGCCGACGGGGCCGGCACCGACGACCTCGACGACGAGCTCGACAAGGGCACCATGGGCGGGCCGACCGCATGGGTGTTCGGGAACGAGGCGTGGGGGCTTCCGGAGGAGACCCGCGCGCTCGCGGACGCCGTGGTGCGCGTCCCGATCCACGGGAAGGCCGAGAGCCTGAACCTCGCCACCGCGGCCGCCGTATGTCTCTATGCGTCGGCCCGTGCACAGCGCGGCTCCGGAGGGTGCCGCTCCGTCACCGAGAGCTAGTAGGGTGACCAGCTCGGGGGCCACCTGCGCCGTCTGAGAGGTGGGGTACGGGGTTATGAGCGTCGGCACGAGCAGGGCACGGGGAGCACAGGACGTGCCGCGCGTGCCCGCGCCCCGGCACGGTGATCCCACCGGGCTCGGCATCGACCCCGACGACCTGCCCGACGGCCTCGTCGTCGCCGACGAGCACGGGCACGTCATCTGCTTCAACGCCGCCGCCGAGCGCATCACCTCCGTGTCCGCCGAGGAGGCCCTCGGACAGCGGCTGGAGAAGGCGCTGCCGTTAGAGGACCTGGAGGGCCGGCGCTGGTGGCAGCTGACCGACCCGTACGGCGGCCTCGCCATCCGGCAGCGGCAGCCCGAGCGCAATCTCCTTCTCCCCGGCGGCCGTGAGGTGCTGGTCTCCGCGCGGTACGTCCGCGGCGAGCCCACCGGGCCCGTCCACCGCGTCGTCGTCTCCCTGCGGGACACCGAGGCCCGCCGCCGTACCGAGCGCAGCCACGCCGAGCTGATAGCCACGGTCGCTCATGAGCTGCGCTCGCCGCTGACCTCGGTGAAGGGCTTCACGGCCACCCTGCTGGCCAAGTGGGAACGGTTCACCGACGACCAGAAGCGGCTGATGCTGGAGACCGTCGACGCCGACGCCGACCGGGTCACCCGGCTCATCGCCGAGCTGCTCGACATCTCGCGGATCGACAGCGGGCGGCTGGAGGTGCGCCGCCAGCCCGTCGACATCGGCGCGGCCGTCGGGCGGCACATCCAGGCGTACGTCGCCGCCGGGCAGCCCGCCGACCGGTTCCTGCTCCGGCTCGAGCAGCCGCTGCCCACCCTGTGGGCCGACCCCGACAAGATCGACCAGGTGCTCAGCAACCTGCTGGAAAATGCCGTGCGCCACGGCGAGGGAACGGTCACGATTGACATCACGGCCACGGCGTCCCCCCGCGAGGACGAGGACACCGGCACGTCGGTCACGGTGAGCGACGAGGGGCCCGGCATCCCGGAGGAGTCCATGAACCGCGTCTTCACCCGCTTCTGGCGGGGCAGCAAGCGCGGCGGCACCGGCCTCGGGCTCTACATCGTCAAGGGCATCGTCGAGGCCCACGGCGGCACCATCACGGTCGGCCGCGCCCCCCAGGGCGGCGCCGAGTTCCGATTTACGTTGCCCGTGGCAGCCCCGGCGTATCTCGCCTAGCGGCCCACGGGCGCATTCGTATACCTCCACCCCGTTAGACTCGGCCTTTGGCACCTTTGTGTCCCAAAAACCGTGACGTCAAGTCCATGAGTCGGTGACGGGGACCGCCAGCCAGCCAACCGGAAGCACGGGAAGAGATGTCGGCACCGAATAAGTCGTACGACCCTGTAGAGGTCGAGGCGTTGAAACCGGAAGAGATCGAGCGCATGCGGGACGAGGCGCTCGCCGCCTTCGCCGCCGCGGACTCCCTCGACGCGCTCCAGGAGGCCAAGGTCGCCCACACCGGGGGCACCTCCCCGCTGGCCCTCGCCAACCGCGAGATCGGCGCCCTGCCCCCGCACGCCAAGGCCGCCGCCGGCAAGCTCGTCGGCCAGGCCCGCGGCGCCGTGAACAAGGCCCTCGGCGCCCGTCAGACCGAGCTCGAGGCCGAGCGGGACGCGCGCGTGCTGGTCGAGGAGTCGGTGGACGTCACGCTGCCGTACGACCGCGTACCGGCCGGCGCCCGCCACCCGCTCACCACCCTGTCGGAGCGCATCGAGGACGTCTTCGTGGCCATGGGCTACGAGGTCGCCGAGGGCCCGCAGGTGGAGGCCGAGTGGTTCAACTTCGACGCCCTCAACATCGGCCCGGACCACCCGGCCCGCGGCGAGCACGACACGTTCTTCGTGCAAGGCCCCGAGGGTGGCACCGAGTCCGGTGTCGTCCTGCGCACGCACACCTCGCCCGTGCAGATCCGCTCGCTGCTCGACCGTGAGCTGCCGGTCTACGTGATCTGCCCCGGCGTCGTCTACCGCACCGACGAGCTGGACGCGACCCACACCCCGGTCTTCCGCCAGGTCGAGCTGCTCGCCGTGGACGAGGGCCTGACCATGGCCGACCTCAAGGGCACGATGGACCACATGGTCCAGTCGCTGTTCGGCGAGGGCATGAAGACGCGGCTGCGCCCGAACTTCTTCCCCTTCACCGAGCCGTCCGCCGAGATGGACATGGTCTGCTACGTCTGCCGCGGAGAGTCCGTCGGAAACCCCGACCGCCCCTGCCGTACCTGCTCCTCCGAGGGCTGGATCGAGCTCGGCGGCTGCGGCATGGTCAACCCGCGGGTGCTCACCGCCTGCGGCGTCGACCCGGAGAAGTACAGCGGCTTCGCCTTCGGGTTCGGCATCGAGCGGATGCTGATGTTCCGCCACAACGTCGAGGACATGCGAGACATGGTCGAGGGTGACGTCCGGTTCACCCGGCCGTTCGGGATGGAGATCTGATGCGGGTCCCGCTTTCTTGGCTGCGGGAGTACGTCGACCTGCCGGCGACTCAGACCGGGCGTGACGTCCAGGCCAAGCTCATTTCCGCAGGCCTCGAGGTCGAGACCGTCGAGCACCTCGGTGCGGACCTCAAGGGCCCCCTCGTCGTCGGCCAGGTGCTGACCATCGAGGAGCTGGAGGGCTTCAAGAAGCCGATTCGCTTCTGCACGGTCAACGTCGGCCAGGCCAACGGCACCGGCGAGCCCCAGGAGATCGTCTGCGGCGCCCGCAACTTCGCCGTCGGCGACAAGGTCGTGGTCGTGCTCCCCGGCGCCACCCTGCCGGGCGGCTTCTCGATCTCCGCACGCAAGACCTACGGCAAGACGTCCCACGGCATGATCTGCTCCAGCGGCGAGCTGGGCATGGGCGACGACGGCACCCACGGCATCATCGTGCTGCCGCCGGAGACCGAGGTCGGCAAGGACGCCATCGAGCTGCTCGAACTGGTCGACGAGGTCCTGGACATCGCCGTCACCGCCAACCGAGGCGACTGCCTGTCCATCCGCGGCGTCGCCCGCGAGACCGCCATCGCCTACGGCCTGCCGCTGCGCGACCCGGCCCTCATCGACGTACCCGGCCCGAACGCCTTCGGCTACCCGGTCCAGGTCTCCGACCCGCACGGCTGCGACCGTTTCACCGCCCGTACGGTGACCGGGCTCAGCCCCGAGGCGCGGTCCCCGATCTGGCTCCAGCGCCGCCTGCAGAAGGTCGGCGTCCGCCCGATCTCGCTCGCCGTCGACGTCACCAACTACGTGATGATGGAGCTCGGCCAGCCGCTGCACGCCTACGACCGGGGGCTGGTCCAGGGCACCATCGGCGTGCGCCGGGCGGAGGCGGGCGAGAAGCTCGTCACCCTGGACGGCGTCGAGCGCAAGCTGGACGCCGAGGACCTGGTCATCACCGACGACCGCGGCCCGATCGGGCTCGCCGGTGTCATGGGCGGTGCCAACACGGAGATCGCCGACCACGCGGAGGGCGAGGGCACCACCGACGTGGTCATCGAGGCCGCCCACTTCAACGCGGTCTCCATCGCGCGCACGGCCCGCCGCCACAAGCTGTCCTCCGAGGCCTCGCGTCGCTTCGAGCGCGGCGTCGACCCGCAGGCCGCCGCCGCTGCCGCGCAGCGCACGGTCGACCTGCTGGTGCTGCTCGCGGGCGGCACCGCCCAGGCCGGCGTCACCGAGGTCAGCGCGCCGTCCGCGCCGCACACCGTCGCCGTCGCGGCCGACCACCCGGACAAGGTGGCCGGTGTCGACTACGGTCGCGAGACCGTCGTACGGCGGCTGCAGGAGATCGGCTGCGACGTGTACGGGCAGGACGAGCTGATCGTCACCGTGCCGTCCTGGCGCCCCGACCTCCAGGAGATCAACGACCTCGCCGAGGAGGTCATCCGCCTGGAGGGCTACGAGAACCTGCCCTCCACCCTGCCCAAGCCCCCGTCGGGCCGTGGCCTGACCCACCGGCAGCGGCTGCACCGCCGCGTCGGGCGGGCGCTGGCCGGCTCCGGCTATGTCGAGGCGCCGAACTACCCCTTCATCAGCGAGCAGGTCTTCGACCAGCTGCTGCTGGAGGCCGACGACCCCAAGCGCCGCGTCGTGAAGCTGACCAACCCGCTCAACGACGAGGAGCCCGCGCTCCGTACGTCGCTGCTGCCGGGCCTGCTCGGTGCGCTGCGGCGCAACGTCGGCCGGGGCTCGCACGACCTGGCGCTCTTCGAGACGGGGCTGGTGTTCCACCCGCGCGAGGAGCAGCGCGTGGCCGTCGCCCTGCCGGTCGACCGCCGTCCCACCGACGAGGAGATCGCCGAGCTGGACGCCGCGCTGCCCGAGCAGCCGCGCCAGGTCGCCGCCGTTCTCGCGGGTGCCCGCGAGCAGGCCGGCTGGTGGGGCAAGGGCCGTCCGGCGGACTGGGCCGACGCCGTCGAGGCGGGGCGCGCCGTGGCGCGGGAGGCCGGTGCCGAGCTGATCGTGCGCAAGGGGCAGTACGGGCCCTGGCACCCCGGTCGCTGCGCCGAGCTGGTGGTCGTCGTCGACGGTACGGAGACGGTGGTCGGGCATGCGGGTGAATTGCACCCGCGTGTGGTGAAGGCGCTGGGGCTGCCCGAGCGGACCAGTGCGGTGGAGCTGGACCTGGACGTGCTGGAGTCCGTCGGCAACGACACTCCGCAGGCGCCGAGCATCTCCACGTTCCCGGTGGCCACGCAGGACGTCGCGCTGGTCGTCGACACGTTCGTGCCGCACGCCGAGGTCGAGGCCGCGCTGCGGGAGGGTGCGGGTGAACTCCTTGAGGGCATCCGGCTGTTCGACGTGTACGAGAACGCGGAGCAGCTGGGTGAGGGCCGGAAGTCTCTGGCATACGCGCTGCGATTCAGGGCTTCCGACCGCACTCTCACCGTCGACGAAGCCTCCGCCGCGCGTGACGCCGCGGTGGCCCTTGCGGGCGAGCGTACTGGTGCGGTGCTTCGGGGCTAGGTGCGTCTAAAGGGCGGGGAGCTGTTGTCCGTTGGCGGCTGCGGGTTCGTCGTGGCTCGTCGCGCAGTTCCCCGCGCCCCCAGCGGCGTTGCACATATTCTGGTGATCTGGTCCTTTCCGGCCATGCGCTCGACAGAATCGGACCGGCCTCTCGGGGTCGGTCCGTCTGTGCTTTCGGGGCCTTGATGAGGGGCCATGGCACCGGTGAAAGACCGTCCGACGACGTCACCGCGCTGATCCTGCGCAACGACCGCCGCAACGTCGTACCACCTCCCGGCGAACCAGTCGGACACCGGGCGCACCGCCGCACATGACGAACCCCCACGGCGCACCCGGCGCTCCCGCATGGACCCACGACAAGGCGCCCCGACAGGGGCGCGGGGAACTGCGCGACAAGCCCCCACGCACCCGCAGCCGACAACTCACCGTTCCTCCACGACGCTGGGGCGCCCGGCGTAAGCCGGCGCAGCGAACCGGCGGCCGTCCGCCCGCCACGGAGTGTCGGGCAGGCAGCTGGGCGGACGGCGCGGAAGCGGGCCGCCGCACTGTACGAGGGGGAGCCGGCGGCCCGGCCGGCCTCTTGCGAGGCATTTCAGTCAACCGGCTGGAAACTCTCCGCGACAGTGCGCGTACGCTGCGGATTCTGGTACTCCGTTCACACCCCGTGTGAAGCCGCTCGCACTACTCTGACGGCACCGAGGCTCCCGGGGGGCATATATGCAGCCCAACACTCTGCTCGACGCGATCCTGGACGAAGCCGGCATCTCGCATGCGGGGCTGGCGGCACACGTCAATCAGGCGGGACGGGCACGCGGTCTCGCGCTGCGGTACGAACACACCGCCGTGGCACGGTGGTTGAAGGGGCAGCGGCCGCGCGGTCAGGTGCCCGACCTGATCTGCGAAGTGCTCGCCGGGCGGCTCCATCGGCCGGTCACGCTGGACGACATCGGCCTCGGGGTGCCGGGTGAGCCGTCCGCGCCCCACGGCACCTCCCTCTCCGGCTTCGTCGAGCGGGCCACCGCCCTGTGGCGTTCCGACGAGCAGCAGCGCCCGCACATCCTGGGTGCGCCCGCGGTGACCGGCACGCCCGCGGTCATGCCCGTGTGGGAGTGGGAGAACCCGCCCGAGGATGTCGATGTCTCGCGTGGTGGGCGGCATCGGGTCACCCCGGCCGACCTGGAGATGCTACGGGCCGCTCGCACCCACTACGAGCAGATGTACCGGAAGGCGGGCGGGATCGCGACGCGCACGCGGATCGTGGGGTTCCTGAACGCCGAGGCCGCCCCCCTCCTGCGCGGCAGCTACACCGACGCCACCGGACGCCAACTGCACCGCGCCACGGGCGGGTTGGTGGCGATCGCCGGCATCTGCGCATACGACTCCGACGCGCACGGGCTCGCCCAGCGCTACTTCCACCAGGCCCTGCGGCTCGCAAAGGCCAGCGGTGATCGCGGACTCGGCGCCTACGTGATCGCCCTGCTGGTCAACCAGTCCCTGTTCATGCGGGAGTACCGGCAGGCCGTCGCCTTCGCGGAGGCCGCGCTGCGCGCCGCCGGCAAGCACATCACCCCGGCGCTCGCCTGCGATCTCTACGCGATGCAGGCCAAGGCGTACGCCCACCTGGGCGACAGCACGACCGCCCTGTCCTGCATCCGGCGTGCCGAGCAGGCCGCCGAACGCATCCGGCGCGGGTACGAGCCCGACGAAACCGGCTATGTCCAGCCGGGGCTGGTCAACGTGCAGGTGGCGGAGGCGCTGCTGAGTCTCGGGGAACTGGTGGCGGCGGGGGAGCACGCCGCGGCCGCCGTGGACAATCCGGCGCACGACCGGGGGCGCGTGCACCGGCTCGCCATGCTCAGCACGATCGAGCTGCGCCGCGGCAATGCCGACAAGGCGGTGGCCACCGCGGTGCAGATGGCCGAACAGGCCCGCGGAATGGAGTCGCAGCGGCTGCGCGACAGACTCCGGGCGGTCCGCGAACACCTGGTGCGCAGTGGCTGCGCGGGCACCGCCGAGGCCGCCGAACTCATCGACGGGGCCCTGCGCGTACCGCTGTAGACCGGTTCCGGGCACCGCCGCACCACAGTCCCTGCTGCGATATTGCCACTTACTCGACGGAAGGTGGCAGAACCGTGCAGTGGACGAAACAGAACGAACGAAGTGTGTACGCAAACCGCTGGTTCACCGTCAACCTGGCAGATGTGGAACTGCCGGACGGGCGGCACCTGGACCACTTCCTGATACGGCTGCGGCCCGTCGCCGTGGCCACGGTGGTGAACGAGGCCAATGAAGTCCTCCTCCTGTGGCGCCACCGTTTCATCACCGACAGCTGGGGGTGGGAACTCGCCGCGGGTGTGGTCGAGGACGGCGAGGACATCGCCGCGGCGGCCGCCAGGGAGCTCGAGGAAGAGACCGGCTGGCGACCGGGACCTCTGCAGCACCTCATGAGCGTGGAGCCGTCCAACGGCCTCACCGACGCCCGGCACCACATCTACTGGTCGGACGAGGGGGAGTACGTCGGCCACCCCGTGGACGACTTCGAGTCGGACCGCAGGGAATGGGTCCCCCTCAAACTCGTCCCCGACATGGTCGCCCGCGGCGAGGTCCCGGCCGCCAACATGGCGGCCGCCTTACTGCTTCTGCACCACCTCAGGCTCGGCCAGGACACCCCCTAGCCCTGATCCCCCCACCGCGTCCTGGTCCTGCTGTCTAATGGCCCAGGGCCTGCCAGATCGTCGCCACGAGCGCGCCCACCGCGGTCAGTGTCGCTATCGCGGGCAGTGGCCAACGGGCGTGCTCCAGCGCGACCATGCGTGCGCTCAGGTCGTCGATCTCCTTGTCCGTCTCCTCCGTACGATGGTTGAGCAGGGCCAGCCCTCCCTCGACGCGCGCGTACGCGACATCGAGACGGCGGCGTAACTCTGCGAGTTCTCCATGGACCACGGGATGCTCGGGGTCGGCGGTCACGGGTCCGCTCCTTTCCGTAGTCGGAACATCCCTTGCATGCGCATGAAGAGTCAACTCGCCTGGTGGACGCGTGGGGAGCGTGTGCGAGCGGCATATGCGTGCCCGGCACGCACACGGGGAGTGAAAGCCACGGGCCCGGAGCTCCGAAGAGCGCCGGGCCCGTGGCGGTCGCACTGTGTAACCGACACCGTGGAAGGTGCACGGTGTGGTCAGCCGTAGGTGTAGAACCCCGAGCCGGACTTCCGGCCCAGCCGGCCCGCGTCGACCATGCGCTGCAGCAGCGGGGGAGCGGCGTACAGGGGCTCCTTGTACTCCTCGTACATCGAGTTGGCGATGGAGACGATGGTGTCCAGGCCGATCAGGTCGGACAGCTTCAGCGGGCCCATCGGGTGGGCGCAGCCCATCTCCATGCCGTTGTCGATGTCCTCGCGGCCGGCTATGCCCGACTCGAACATCCGGATCGCGGAGAGCAGATACGGCACCAGCAGCGCGTTGACCACGAAGCCGGAGCGGTCCTGGGCACGGATCGCGTGCTTGCCGAGCAGCTTCTCGGCGAAGGCCTGGGCGCGGCTGATCGTGCCCTCGGAGGTGGTGAGCGCGGGGATCAGCTCGACCAGCTTCTGCACCGGGGCCGGGTTGAAGAAGTGGATGCCGATGATGTGGTCCGGGCGCGAGGTGGCGACCGCGAGCTTCACCAACGGGATGGAGGAGGTGTTGGAGGCCAGGATCGCGTCCGGGCGGGTCACCACCTGGTCGAGGACCTGGAAGATCTCTGTCTTGACCTGCTCGTTCTCGACGACGGCCTCGATCACCAGATCGCGGTCGGCGAACTCGCCCAGGTCGGTGGTGAAGCTCAGGCGCGCCAGCGTGGCGTCCCGCTCCTCCTCGCTGATCTTGCCGCGCTCGGCAGCCTTGGTCAGGGAGTTGAGGAGCCGGGTCCGGCCGATCTCCAGGGCCTCCCCGGTGGTCTCGGCGACCTTGACGTCAAGACCGGACCGGGCGCACACCTCGGCGATGCCCGCTCCCATCTGGCCGCAGCCGACCACTCCGACGCGCGAGATGTCTCCCGTTGGGAAGTCCGTCACATCGTCCCCTTCGCTGATCTACGAATGCGGCAGGAACTCCGTGGTTCGGTGCCTGCTCCAAACCTGCACGTTACCTCCGGCGATCGTTGATCGATCGTTCGGGTACCGCGTGGCAGGCTGACGCGGGAGGTGGCCCGGGTCGAGAATCGCCCGGGCCCACGCATCGGCTCATGGAGGTAGGGGAATGCTGCACCGGAGGTCTCGGCTGTCTCGGCGGGCGTTCGCGGTGACGGCCCTGTCGGCTCTCGTGGCGGGGGGCGGTGCGGTGGCGGCGAGCACGGCGATGGCGGGCGGCGGCGACGCCGAGCGCCGACGGGCTCCACGGGCGATGCGGGGCGTCTGGGTGGCGACCGTGACCAACCGGGACTGGCCCTCCAAGCCGGGGCTGACGGCCGCCCAGCAGAAGGCCGAGCTGATCACCATCCTCGACCGTGCCGTCAAGGACCGCCTCAACACCGTGATCTTCCAGGTGCGTCCGACCGCCGACGCGCTGTGGCCCTCGCCGTACGAGCCCTGGTCGCAGGTCCTCACCGGCACCCAGGGCAAGGATCCGGGCTGGGACCCGCTGGGCACGGCGGTCAAGGAGGCCCACGCCCGCGGCCTCGAACTGCACGCCTGGTTCAACCCGTATCGCATCGCGGGCCACACCGACCCGACGAAGCTGGTCGCCACGCATCCCGCGCGCAAGCACCCGGACTGGGTGGTGACGTACGGCGGGAAGATGTACTACAACCCCGGGCTGCCCGCCGTCCGCGCCTTCGTGGAGAAGGCGATCCTGGACGCGGTGCGCAAGTACCCCGTCGACGCCGTCCACTTCGACGACTACTTCTATCCGTACCCGGTGGCCGGCCAGACCTTCGACGACGACGCGGCCTACGACCGCTACGGCGCGGCCTTCCCGAACCGGGCCGCCTGGCGCCGCGACTCCATCGACAAGCTGGTGCGCGAGACCGCGGCCGGCATCAAGCGGATCCGCCCGACCACACAGTTCGGCATCAGCCCCTTCGGTGTGTGGCGCAACGCCACCATCGACGCGCGGGGCTCGGACACGCGGGCGGGTGTGCAGACGTACGACGACCTCAACGCGGACACCCGCAAGTGGGTGCGGGAGAACTGGATCGACTACATCTGCCCGCAGATCTACTGGAACATCGGCTTCGCCGCCGCCGACTACGCCAAGCTGGTGCCCTGGTGGGCGGAGGTCGCCAAGGGGACGGCGACCAGGCTGTACATCGGCGAGGCCCTCTACAAGGCCGGCGACCCGGCGCAGCCCGCCGCCTGGCAGGACCCCGCCGAACTCTCCGAACACCTCACCCTGGCCGCGGCCCACCCGCAGGTGCGCGGCCATGTGTTCTTCGCCGCCGAGGACGAGGCGACGGACAGGATCGGCGCACTGGCGAGGGTGATCGCCGACCACTACCAGCAGCCGGCGAAGCCCCCACGCTGATCTATTTCCGGATTTCCCTGTGGCGGATCTCGGTGTCGGGGCCGGGGGAACAGATGCCCGTGTGCCCGTCCTCGAAGCGGACGCGGTACGGAGGGTTGCCCTCCTGGCCCATGACTTCGACGATCTCGCCGACCTTGTCGTTCTGGCCGACCACCCTGCCGTGCTGGACAAGCTGGTCGCCCACGGTTGCACGCATCTTTGGGCCTCCTCACCAAGCGGGAGCAGCGGTCCGTGGCCTTGAGTCTACGGCGCTCAGCGGGGGTGGGAAGTGGGCCGGACAAGGCCCCTCACCCCCGCGCCCGCTGGGTGACGGCGATGCACACGAGCACCGCCGCGGCCGTCAGCGGGGCGGCCACCGTCAGGTGCTCGCCCAGCAGCAGCACCGACCACACCAGTGTGAGCAGGGGTTGCGCCAACTGCAACTGGCTGGCCTTCGGGATACCGATGGCCGCCATGCCCCGGTACCAGACCACCAGCCCCAGGAACTGCGAGCCCGCCGCGACCCACAGCAGCCCGGCCACGCTGTGCGCGGTCAGACGCACGGGTTCGTACGACAGCGCGACCGCGGCGGCCGGCACGGCGAGTGGCAGACACAGCACCAGCGCCCAGCCGATGACCTGCCAGCCCGGCATGACCCTGGCCAGCCGGCCGCCCTCGGTGTAGCCGGCCGCGCACACCAACAGGGCGCCGAACAGGTACAGATCGGCGGAGGTCAGCGCCCCGCCGCTCTGCTGCACGGTGAAGCCGACGACCGCGGCCGCCCCCGCGAGCGCCGCCGTCCAGAACGTGCGGGAGGGACGGGTGCCCATGCGCAGGGCGGACAGCAGGGCCGTCGTCAGGGGCAGCAGGCCGACCACCACGGCGGCGTGGGCGGTGGTCGAGGTCTGCAGGGCCAGGGTGGAGAGAAGCGGGAAACCGACCACGACTCCGGCGGCGACGACCGCGAGGCCCGCCCAGTGCCTGCGCTCCGGCACCGGGACGCGGAGTGCGAGCAGACAGGTGCCCGCGATGACTGCGGCGAGCACACAGCGGACGGCGACCAGCGACCAGGGACCGAAGCCCTCCAACCCCCAGGCGGTGGAGGGGAAGGTGAGCGAGAAGGCGGTGACGCCGAGGGCGGCCTGGAGGGTGCCGGTGCGGCGGCCGGGTGCGGCGGCTGTGGTGTGCGTGCCGGTGCTGACCGCTATCGATGTCGTCGTAGTAGCGCTACTCTGTGCTCTCATGCAAGAGCGTAGCAGTGTCGGAGAACTGGCGAACCAGCTGAGGCGGGAGTTGAACCGCTACTCTCCTGGTGGAAAGCTCCCGTCCAGCCGTGCCCTGGTCGAACGCTTCCGGGTCAGCCCGGTGACCGTCTCGCGGGCCCTGGCCCAGCTGGCCGCCGAGGGCCTGGTGGTGACCCGGCCGGGAGCCGGCGCCTTCCGCGCCGAGCCGCGCAGTGCCACCGCCCCCGCCGGCGACACCTCCTGGCAGGAGGTCGCGCTGACCGCCGACGGCGCCGGCGACCTCGTACCGCGCACGGTCGACGCGTCGGCTGTCGTCGTGACCCTTGCCGTCCCGGCGCCCGGTGTCATCGAGTTCAACGGCGGTTATCTGCATCCGTCGTTGCAGCCGGAGCGGGCGATGGCGGCCGCGCTCTCCCGCGCCGGACGTCGCCCCGGCGCCTGGGGTCGGCCGCCGGTTGAGGGCCTGCCCGAGCTGCGGGAGTGGTTCGCGCGCAGTATCGGCGGCGGGGTCGCGGCCGCCGGGGTGCTGATCACGGCGGGCGGACAGTCCGCGCTGACCACGGCGCTGCGCGCCCTAGCCCCGCCCGGCGCGCCGGTGCTGGTCGAATCGCCCACGTATCCGGGCATGCTGGCGATCGCGCGGGCGGCGGGCCTGCGCCCCGTCCCGGTCCCGGTGGACGCGGACGGCGTCAGACCGTCGCTCCTCGCCGACGCGTTCCGTGCCACCGGCGCCCGGGTCTTCGTCTGCCAGCCGCTGTTCCAGAACCCGACCGGCGCGGTGCTCGCCCCCGACCGGCGCGCGGAGGTGCTGCGCATCGCCCGCGACGCCGGCGCGTTCGTCGTCGAGGACGACTTCGTACGACGGCTCGTGCACGAGGACGCCGGGCCGCTGCCGAGTCCGCTCGCCGCCGACGACCCCGACGGAGTGGTCGTCCATGTCTCCTCCCTCACCAAGGCGACCTCGCCCAGCTTCCGGCTCGGCGCCCTGGCCGCTCACGGTCCGGTCCTGGAACGTCTGCGCGCCATCCAGATCGTCGACACCTTCTTCGTCCCCCGCCCGCTCCAGGAGGCGGCCCTCGAACTCGTCGGCTCCCCGGCCTGGCCGCGCCATCTCCGGGCGATCTCAACCGAGTTGAAGACCCGCCGCGACACGATGACGACAGCCCTCCGCCTGAACCTCCCCGAACTCGCCCTCCCGCACATCCCGTCCGGCGGCTACCACCTCTGGCTCCGCCTCCCGGACGGCACCGACGAGCCCACCCTCACCTCCGCCGCCCTGCGCGCGGGCGTCGCCATCACCCCCGGCCGCGCGTACTTCAGCGCCGAACCCCCGGCCGCCCACGTGCGGTTGAGCTTTGCGGCGGTGGCGGGGGTGGGGGAGATCACGGAGGGAGTACGGCGGTTGCGTACGGCGTGCGACGAGATGCTCTAGGGCGCGGGCGCCTCACCGCAGGCGAACTCCAGGGAGTCGAGCGGCTCGGCCGTCAGACGTACCCCCCCGGGTGATCCGCTCAGCCGGAACCCGGACTCCCGCATCTCCGTGAGACACCGGTCCGAGCGGCTGCCCTCCCGGCGCCACGGGAAGGGCAAGTCCGCCGCCCGCCGACCAGAGGAAACGGTCCAACGCGTCGACGCCCCGACGGCGCGACACCACGGTCCCGGCCGCCGCGCGTGCGTATCGCACTCGACGCGAAGCCCGGGAACCCGTTCTCCCCGGCCGTCAGCGGCCAGTCGCCGACGGTCGTGACCCCGACGGACAGGGCGGCGCCCCGGCGCTCCTCCCAGTGGCCGAAGACGGCCCGGGAACCCGTTCTCCCCGGCTGTCACCGGCCAGTCGCCGACGGTCGTGACCCCGACGGACAGGGCGGCGCCCCGGCGCTCCTCCCAGTGGCCGAAGACGGCCCGGGAACCCGTTCACCCCGGCCGTCACCGGCCAGTCGCCGACCGCCGGGACCCCGACGGACAGGGCGGCGCGCCCGGCGCTCCTCCCAGTGGCCGAAGACGGCCCGGGAACCCGTTCTCCCCGGCTGTCACCGGCCAGTCGCCGACGGCCGTGACCCCGACGGACAGGGCGGCGCCCCCGGCGCTCCTCCCAGTGGCCGAAGACGGCCCGGGAACCCGTTCACCCCGGCTGTCACCGGCCAGTCGCCGACGGCCGTGACCCCGACGGACAGGGCGGCGCCCCGGCGCTCCTCCCAGTGGCCGAAGACGGCCCGGGAACCCGTTCACCCCGGCCGTCAGCGGCCAGTCGCCGACGGCCGTGACCCCGACGGACAGGGCGGCGCCCCCGGCGCTCCTCCCAGCGGCCGAAGACCGACTCGAACAGGCCCGCCGCGCCGGTCACCCGCCTTCCGGATGACGCCCGCCACTGACCACGCCCCCACCCACCGAAAATCACTCGACGCCCCAGCACTCGACCTGCCAGCCTCCCGCCATGACCGACACCAGTGCCGCGAGCCTTCCCGACGGCTATGAGCTCTCCACCGACCCCGAGCGCCTCGACGTCGAGCGTGTGCACCGGTGGCTGTCCACCGACGCGTACTGGGCGATCGGGCGGTCACGGGAGAAGCAGGAGCGGGCGATGGCCGGGTCGGTCAACTTCGGGGTGTATGAGGTGGCTTCGGGGGATCAGGTGGCGTATGCGCGGGTCGTCACCGACCGGGCCAGCTTCGCCTGGCTCTGTGACGTGTACGTCGATCCGTCCGTGCGGGGCAAGGGCGTCGGTACGGCGCTGGTCACGGCCGTGCGCGAGCACCTGCGGCCGTACGGGATGCGCCGCGTCATGCTCGCCACCCGGGATGCGCACGGCGTGTACGAGAAGGTCGGCTTCAAGGCGCTGGCGCAGCCCGACATCTGGATGGTGCTCGCGTTCGAGTGAGGCGGTTCGGGCGGCTTGTCCGGCAAGGTCCTGACCCCGAAGTGAGTTTCCGGCAACCCTCGGTGACTCGTGGGTGACGCCCCTTGACCTGCCCACCTTCACGACTCACCATCGCCGCATGCAACTCAGGGTCACTTTCCTCGCCGCCGCGCGCAGCTCCCCGCTGCTCGCCGAGCGCTTCGAGGACGACCGTCCGCTGGACCAGGCCGGCTGGGACGAGGTGCAGCACGTCGTCCACGAGCTGATCCCGCTCGCGGCGGCCGAGCTGCGCTACTGCTCGCCCACGCCGCGCAGCCGTGCCACGGGCGATGCCCTCGGTTACGCACCGCTGGTGCAACTCGCCCTGCGCGACTGCGACATGGGTCGCTGGCGCGGGCTGACGCTGGGGGAGGCGATGGCCCGCGAACCGGAGGCCGTGGACGCCTGGCTCGCCGACCCGCGCGCCACCCCGCACGGCGGCGAGTCCCTGCTGGCCTTCATCACCCGTGTCGGCGAGTGGCTCGACACCCGGCCCGTGGAGGACGGGGGCCGGATCGTGGCGGTGGCCGAGCCGTCCGTCATCCGTGCGGCCCTGGTGTATGCCCTGAAGGCGCCGCCCTCGACCTACTGGAACATCGACGTACGTCCGCTTTCGACGACCACCGTCACCGGCCACGCCGGCCGCTGGAACCTCCGCTTCGACGGCTCCTCGACTCAGCGTACGCGCGCGTAGTCGGTCGTCAGCACCAGGTCCTTGGCGGGCCCGCGCACCCGCCACACCGTCCGCCAGTGGTCGCCGTCCCGGACGGTGAACTCGCCGCGGTAGAGGTCGGCCGAGCACGGGTGGTCGGCGATGTGGTGCCCGGAGGTCAGATCCAGGTCGTGGAAGGGGCGGCCGTCGGCGAAGCGCACATCGGCCGTGCCCGGTGAACTCCCCGGCAGGAAGCGCAGGGTGCGCTCGGCGGGGCGCGGCACGTTCTGCCAGGTGAAGGTGCCGGACTCGTGGTGCAGGAGCCCACCGGCCGCCAGGGGGCGGAACTCGGTGACGCCCTCGAAACGTCCCTCGTCGCCGCTCGCGAGGTCCCGCACGGCGCGCTCCACGCGCCAGCACCCGGCAAGATGCGCCAGCACATCGCCCACGGGCCACAACTCGCCCATGCTCACGCCTTCTTCCACGGCCTCCGGCGCCATCGGTCCGGCGACTCGAGGGGATTCCTCCGGTCGGCCTGCGCCCGGATCTCGTAGTGCGACGCGTGGCTGGTGGCGCGGAAGGCCTCCTCGTACGCCGCAAGTGCCGCGCCCAGTCCGCCGCCCGCCGAACCGCGACGGCGGATCAGCCGCGCGCACCAGGTGAACAACCCCATGACCAGGGCCAGGCAGCCGAGTACGACGACGTACGGCAGCAGCGCATCCATGCCCTCGACCTTACGTCCTCCCCGTCGGCCCCATTGACGTGCTCATTTCGCTTCCCTATCTTGCCGTTCGAAGTGCTGACCGCTGTCTGATATTTCGAACACCGCACTGCAATAATTCCCAGAGCCGCGGAGTATCCATGTCACGCACCACCCGCAACAGGCTGAGACTCGGCCTCGGAGCAAGCGCTTTCCTGCTTGCCGCAGGGCTCGTCCCGGCGCCCGCCCACGCCGAGGACGTCACCGACTACTCGATCACCGTCGACCCCACCGCCCAGGGCGCGAAGATCGACCGCACGATGTACGGCGTCTTCTTCGAGGACATCAACCGCGCCGCCGACGGCGGGCTCTACGCCGAGCTGGTGCAGAACCGATCCTTCGAGTACTCCACCGACGACAACAAGTCGTACACGCCGCTGACGGCCTGGACGGTCTCCGGCAGCGCCCAGGTCGTGAACGACGAGGGCCGGCTGAACGCCCGTAACCGCGACTACCTCTCCCTGGGCGCCGGTTCGTCGGTCACCAACTCCGGCTACAACACCGGCATCCGCGTCGAGGACGGCAAGAAGTACGACTTCTCGGTCTGGGCCCGGGCGGAGGGCGGTACGGCCCTCACCGTCAGCCTGCAGGACTCCGGCGGCGGCCTGGCCACCGCACGCCAGGTCGCCGTGACGAAGAACGGCTGGGCGCAGTACAGGGCCACCCTCACCGCCACCCGCACCAGTTCCAACGGCCGTCTCACCGTGGGCACTTCGGCCGCCGCCGCGCTCGACATGGTGTCCCTCTTCCCGCGCGACACCTACAAGCACGAGCCCAACGGCCTGCGCAAGGACCTCGCCGAGAAGATCGCCGCCCTGCACCCGGGCTTCGTACGCTTCCCCGGCGGCTGCCTGGTCAACACCGGTTCCATGGAGGACTACAGCGAGGCCTCCGGCTACCAGCGCAAGCGCTCGTACCAGTGGAAGGACACCATCGGCCCGGTCGAGACGCGCGCCACGAACTCCAACTTCTGGGGCTACAACCAGAGTTACGGCCTCGGCTACTACGAGTACTTCCGCCTCGCCGAGGACATCGGCGCCATGCCGCTGCCGGTGGTCCCGGCCCTGGTGACCGGCTGTGGCCAGAACAAGGCCGTCGACGACGACGCGCTGCTGAAGCGGCACATCCAGGACACCCTCGATCTCATCGAGTTCGCCAACGGCCCGGTGACGAGCGAGTGGGGCAGGAAGCGCGCCGGGATGGGCCACCCGAAGCCCTTCCACCTCACCCACATCGAGGTCGGCAACGAGGAGAACCTGCCCACCGAGTTCTTCGCCCGCTTCACGCGGTTCCGGGCGGCCATCCAGGCGAAGTACCCGTCCGTGCAGGTGATCTCCAACTCCGGCCCGGACGACTCCGGTACGACCTTCGACACGGCCTGGCAGCTCAACAAGGACGCCAGGGTCGACATGGTGGACGAGCACTACTACAACAGCCCGCAGTGGTTCCTGCAGAACAACGACCGCTACGACTCCTACGACCGCAGCGGGCCGAAGGTGTTCGTGGGCGAGTACGCCTCCGGGGGCAACACCTTCAAGAACGGTCTCGCCGAGGCGGCGTACATGACGGGCCTGGAGCGCAACGCCGACGTCGTCAAACTCGCCTCCTACGCACCGCTGTTCGCCAACGAGGACTACGTCCAGTGGCGCCCGGACCTGGTGTGGTTCAACAACCACGCCTCCTGGGGCTCGGCCAACTACGAGGTCCAGAAGCTGTTCATGAACAACGTCGGCGACCGGGTCGTCCCCTCGACGGCCACCGGCACGCCCTCGCTGCTCGCCCCGATCAGCGGCGCCGTCGGCCTGTCGACGTGGGACACCAGTGCCGCGTACGACGACGTGAAGGTGACGGACGCCGACGGGAAGACGCTGCTGAGCGACGACTTCTCCGGTGACGCCTCCCAGTGGACCCATACGGGGACCGGCAGTTGGAGCATCCAGGACGGGCAGTACGTCCAGACGTCCGAGACCGGCGAGAACACCATGGTCTCCGCCGGTGACCCCTCCTGGCACGACTACGACCTGCAGGTGAAGGCCACCAAGAAGTCCGGCAAGGAGGGCTTCCTCGTCGCCTTCGGAGTCAAGGACACCGGCAACTACTACTGGTGGAACCTGGGCGGCTGGGGCAACACCCAGTCCGCCGTCGAACAGGCCGTGGACGGCGGCAAGTCGACGCTGATCGCCAAGGCCGGGTCGGTCGAGACGGGCCGTGCCTACGACGTCGACATCAAGGTGAGGGGCCGTAAGGTCACCCTGTACCTCGACGGTCAGGAGTGGGGCAGCTTCACCGACGACAAGCCCGCCGAGCCGTTCCGCCAGGTCGTCACCCAGGACAAGAAGACCGGTGACCTGATCGTCAAGGTCGTCAACGCCCAGGCGTCGGCGGCCCGTACGGCGATCGACCTGGGTGGCGCGAAGGTCGCCTCCAAGGCCCGGGTGACCCAGCTCTCCGCCGCGGCCGACGCCGTGAACTCCGAGACGAGCACGGCCGTCGCGCCGGTGACGTCGACCTTCACGGGCGTCGCCGACACGTTCTCGTACACCTTCCCGGCGAACTCGATCACGTTCCTGAGGATCAGACAGAAGTAGCCGGGGCCGGGTCCGTGGGCTGCTGTCCGAGCGGCAGCAGCCCACGCTCGGCGAAGACCTTCTTCGCGCCGAAGGTGGCGTTGAGCGCCCTCGTACGCGGCACGCAAAGGGTGTTGAGTTCACCATCAAATTACGCGCCGGGTGATTTCTGTTTCCCGGGAGTTCACCAACGTTCCGAAATAGAGCATGGATGTTATTCGGAACAGGCATTACCACTTCCTGCGGGCGGCGCAACCGATGGGAAACTCGATCCGTCTAACCCCGCGAATCGATAACCCGCGGGGAGTAGCAAGAAATGAATGGGAACGCACCGTCACGTCCGGACAGGAACAGGACGTGAAAAAGCCGAACTCCCCGACCCGGCCGAGGCCGGCCGCCGCGCTGCTCGCGGCCGCCGTCACGGCCGTCGTGTTCTGCGCCGCCGACGTGCTGGCCCGCAGCTACCCCTTCGGTCCCCGCACCCGTGACGTCAACGACCTGGGCAACCAGTACGTGCCCTTCCACGCCCACCTCTGGGACCTGTTGCACGGCAGGGCCGACGGCGGTCTGTTCGTCAACTGGCAGTCCGGGTACGGCTCCAGCTTCCTGCCCGACCTGGGCACGTATGTCAGCAGCCCGTTCGCCCTGCTCGTCGGGGTGTTCCCACGGCATGAGATCGACCTCGCCGTGTATGTGATCACCCTGCTGAAGACGGCGACCGCGGGGGCCGCCATGGCCTGGCTGCTGCTGAGTCTGCGGCGCGGGCGCTGGTGGGCGGCGGGGCTGCTCGGGGCCTCGTACGCGCTGTGCGGGTGGAGCGTCGCGGACGCCGCGTACAACCCGATGTGGCTGGACGGGCTCGTCGCGCTGCCGCTGCTGTGCCTGGTCGGCGAGTGGACGATCCGGCGACGGCGCCCGCTGCTCGGTGTGCTCGTCGTGGCCCTCGTCTGGATCGCCAACTTCTACACCGCGTACATGGCCACCCTCGCCGCCGGTCTCGTGCTCCTGCTCCGCCTCTGGCTCACGGACCTCCCGACCGGGCAACGGCTCAGGTCGGCGGGCCGTGCCGCGGTCACCGTCGCCCTGGGTATCGGTCTGGCCGCCCCGCTGGTGACCGTCGTGTACTTCGGCACCAAGCACGCCTACCCGGGCAGGGTCGTGCGGTTCAGCCCGGTGTCGAGCCAGGACCTGCTCGCCCGCCTGCTCCCGACGACGTACAGCTTCGGCAGCCCGGCCCTCTACGCCGGCACAGCCGCGCTGGTGCTCGCCCTCGCCCTGCCCTTCCACCGAGCGGTCCCGCGCCGCGTGCGCACCGGCTGGACCGTACTGGTCGTCGCCGTCACCCTCTCCCTCCAGTGGGCCCCGACCCACCTCCTCTGGCACGCCTTCGCCACCCCCCAGGGCAGCCCGTACCGCCAGGCCTTCGTCCTGTGCGCGCTGCTGGTGATCGCCGCCTGGCACACGCTCGCGTACGGCGTCCCGGACCGGCGTGCGCTCGGGGCGGCCGGAGCGTTGCTCGCCGTCATCGCCCTGGTGGCCGGCCGGAGTTCGCTGCTGAAGCCCGTGGGGTGGCCGGTGGTGGTGCTTGCCGTGACCGGCGCGATGGGTGGGCTGGCGCTGCTGCGGATCGCCGAGAGCGGGCGGGGGGCGAAGGGCGGCCGGACCTTGGTCGCGGAACCCGCCCACCGCCGTACCGTTCTCGCCTGGCTCGCCGTGGCCCTCCTCTTCGGCGGCCAGTTCGGCGAGGCCGTCACCACCTCCGCCCTCGCCACCCGGGTCCGCTACGGGCGCATGGACGATTACGCCCCCTGGGGAGCCCGGCAGGAACGGCAGGCGGAGGCGATCGCGCGGGTCGACGGGTGGCCCCGCTACCGCACCGACCCGGGCCGCGAGCAGACCGTCGGCAACGACCCCCTCATGGTCGGCGGCCAGGGCGCCCAGTACTACAGCAGCCTCACCTCCGACGTCCTCAGCCGCACCCTCACCGCCCTCGGCGGCGGCTGGACCTCGCGGGGCCGCAGTGTGCAGAGCCTCGACAACCCCGTCACCGACGCGATCTTCTCGGTGGGAGCACGGGTGCACTCGCCGATCGACCCGCACCAGACATATCTCCCGCAGATCGGCGACCGGTTGAGCGTCTCCCGGCAGGATGTGCCGCCCCTGGTGACCACGCGGACCGCAGCCGACCGGACGGCCTTCGGATCGTCGCCGTACCGCAACCAGGAACTGCTGCTCGGCAGCCGCGTCTACACCGTGCCCCGGATCAACGTGTACGACGACAACGGCAGTCCGCTCCGGGAGAAGGACTGGATCGGCTCCGGGGCAGCCCTCACCAAGCCGTCGATCACGGCCGACTGCCCGGCCGGCAGCCAGGTCTACCTCTGGGCGCCGCGCTACTCCGGCATCGCCCGCCTCGCGGACCACGCCGTGCTCTTCCGCTCCACGTACCCGCGCAACCGCGCCGCCATGGCATCGCTCGGCACGGCCCCGGCCTCCGGCCGACTGCGCATCCGACTGACCCCCGACCGCACCGGCCGCATCCCGCGGGGCGCCGTCGGCTGTCTGGACACCGCCCGACTCCACACCGCCGTAGAACACCTCAAGGCCACCGGCGCGACACGCGTGTCCGTCTCCGGGGCCACTCTCCACGCTCAACTCCCCGCCGGAAGCAAGGGAGTTGCCATCGTCGCGGCTCCCCGTATCGCCGGCTGGCGCTGTGCCGCCGGGGACGCCGACGCCGTACCGGCGAAGAGCTACCACGGTCTGATCGCCGTACCCCTCGACGACACGTCGACCAGTCTGACCTGCACCTTCCATCCGCCCGGGCTGCGCCTCGGCCTGACCGTCGGGGCCGGCTCGCTGCTGACCCTGGCCCTGCTCGGCGTCCTCGTCGCCGTCCGCCGACGGCGGGTGACGGAGCCGCCGCTCACCACCACTCGACCGCTCGAACGCGTGACCGGCGCACTCTGACCGTCTCCAGGGGGAGTTCCCGTGCTGATATCGATCGTCGCACCCTGCTACAACGAGGAAGCCGTCCTCGAACGCTTCCACGACCAGGTCCAGAACGTCGCGGACGAACTGCTGCCGCTCGGCCACGACATGGAGTTCGTTTACGTCGACGACGGCAGCTCCGACCGTACGCTGCTGGTCCTGCAACGGCTGGCCGACCGCGACTCACGGGTCCGGTACGTTTCCTTCAGTCGCAACTTCGGGAAGGAGGCTGCCCTGTTGGCCGGTCTGCGGCACGCCTCCGGTGACTGCGTGGTCGTCATGGACGCCGACCTCCAGCACCCGCCCGAGCTGATCAAACGCATGGTGGAGCTGAGCGGCCAGGGCTACGACCAGGTCATCGCCCGCCGCACCCGCACCGGTGACAAGCTCACCCGCACCCTCACCGCCCGCCTCTACTACCGGCTCGTCAACCGCCTCGTCGACGTCGAACTCATCGACGGCGTGGGCGACTTCAGGCTGCTCTCGCGCCGGGTCGTGGACGCGGTCGTGGACCTCACCGAGTACAACCGCTTCTCCAAAGGGCTGTTCGCCTGGGTCGGCTTCCCCAGTACGACCTTCGAGTACGAGAACGCGGCGCGCGAGGCCGGCCGCAGCTCCTGGAGCCTGCGCAGCCTGCTCAACTACGGCCTGGACGGGCTCCTTTCCTTCAACAACCGCCCCCTGCGCGCCGCCCTCCACCTCGGCATGGTCCTGCTGACCATCGCCGGGCTGTACACGGCGTGGATCGTCGGCGCCGCACTCGTCAACGGCGTACAGACACCCGGTTACGTCACGATCATCACCGCCGTCACCGGACTCGCCGGCGTGCAGATGGTCATGCTCGGCGTGATCGGGGAGTACACCGGCCGGATCTACTACGAGGTCAAGGGACGCCCGCACTTCCTGGTGAAGGCGTCGAACGTGGACCGAGCGAAGGACCTCATTCCCTGATGCCCGGTTCCCTGAGGTCCCGTTCCCGGATGTCCCGGCAGGTGCTCACGTTCGCCGTGATCGGTGTCCTGAACACGGGCACGTATTACTGCCTCTACCTGTTGTTCCTCACCTGTATGCCGTATCTCGTGGCGCATGTCGTCGCGACCGCGCTCAGTATGGTCGGTTCCTT
Organism: Streptomyces sp. NPDC001617; assembly: GCF_053596855.1. Classification (NCBI taxonomy): domain Bacteria; kingdom Bacillati; phylum Actinomycetota; class Actinomycetes; order Kitasatosporales; family Streptomycetaceae; genus Streptomyces; species Streptomyces sp. NPDC001617. The sequence goes on along the minus strand of NZ_JBSFHA010000070.1, from coordinate 29,970 downwards.
TTTCCTCAATGCGCGGTTCACCTATCGGACACCGCCCACCTGGCGGAAATTCCTGCTGTTTCCCCTGTCCAACGCCACCAATTTCGTGGTCACGACCGTCGGCCTGTACGTCATCGTCGACATCCTGCACGCGGGCAGCCGTTTCGCCCCGCTGCTGGCCTCCCTCTGGGCGATTCCGGCGACCTTCGTCGTCTCCCGCTGGGTGATGCTTCCCAAGGGCACTCCGTACAATTTGGACCCGAACGACGTCTGAGGTCCGATGGCCGAGAAGCCGGCGAGGGCCAAGCTCGGCGACATCCCCGTCCGCCGTCAGCAGATGACCGCCGTCGCCGACATCATGGAGAAGTGCGGCACATGCATGTTCCCGTTGTTCACGGCGTCGTACACGGCGTCGTACATGGCGTCGTGCCCGCGCCGGTGCTCAGCCACCGGTGGCAGGTGCACCGGCGCTCTCACCGGCCCGTCTCGAACGCTTCCCCCGGAACATGATCAGGCAGCAAACTCGCCTTCACGGCCTTCGTCGTGGTCACTCATCGATAGCCTGCGTCACCATGATGCGCGCTTGGATCCTGCCGATACTGCTCGTGCTCTGCGGCTCAGCCGTCGCGACCGGGCTGGTCTTCAAGGGGAACCCCGGCACAGCCGCAGCGGTCCTGCCGGCGTTCCTGGCGCTCGCCGGCGTGAACTCGCCCCTGATCTTCCCGAGATCGATCGGTGCGCGGGAGGCACAGCGCCGCAGCGCGGTCGACGGCCGGCCGGTCGTCTTCTGGCGGCCGGGCTGCACGTACTGCATGCGACTGCGCATCCGGCTGGGCCGCACCGCCCGCCAGTTGCACTGGGTCAACATCTGGCGCGACCCGGCAGGAGCCGCAGCGGTGAGGGCGGCCAACGACGGCAACGAGACGGTGCCGACCGTCATCGTCGCGGGCCGGCCGCACACCAATCCCGATCCCGAATGGGTCCGCGAACAGCTCTCCCGTTCCGCGTGATCAGAAACCGCGCCCTGCCCGGAGAGAGCGCCCGCAGACCCAAGCGGACAGAGGTGAAGAGACAAGCCGAGACCGTGAGGGGGCGCTCCGCGTCAGGACGGGGCGAGGACGCAGAGCTCGTGGCCCTCCGGGTCGGCCAGGCATGTCCACGGGACGTCGCCCTGGCCGAGGTCGAGGTCGGTGGCGCCGAGGGCCCGCAGCCGGGCCACCTCCGCCGCCTTGTCGTCACCGGGATACGGCAGCAGGTCGAGATGGACGCGGTCCGGCACGGTCTTCCCGCCGGCCGTGCGGAGGAACTCGAGATACGGGCCGACACCCTTGGCGGAGCGCAAGGACGCGTGATCGTCGGTCACCTCGTGCAGGGTCCAGTCCATCGCCTCACCCCAGAACCGGGCCATGGCCCGCGGGTCCGCGCAGTCGACCACCACCGCGGCGATCGGCCCGGTGTCCCGGTAGATCTCCCGGGGCTCCAGCACACAGAACTCGTTGCCCTCCGGGTCGGCGAGGACCGTCCACGGCACATCGCCCTGGCCCACGTCGACGGGCGTCGCACCGAGCGCCTCCAGGCGCGCGACCAGTTCCACCTGATGGGCCGCGGAGGTGGTGGCGAGATCGAGGTGCACACGGTTCTTCGTCGTGGTCTTGGGTTCCGGGACGGGAACGACGTCGATGCCGACGCCGACCGGCTCCGGCCAGACGAGGCCGCCGCCGGGTCCGACGTAGGTGGTCACGCCGGGGCTGTGAGCACTCCAGCCGAGCGCCTCCGCCCAGAACCGGCCGACCGCCGAGGCATCGAGAGCCTTGATGTTCACCTGAACAGGTCGCAGTGCCATGCCGGCGATCCTATGTGGATCGCGTCCCATGAAGTGTCAGCAGAGTGATGTCCTCCGGCCCGAACGCTGCTCCTGAGCTGCGCGCCCGGAGCATGAGCACTCGGCCCCAGCGCTCGCCCTGGTACTCGACCGGGGCGGTGAGCCAGCCTTCCGGGCCGCGTGTGGTGGTGGCGTCGCCGGGGCCGGTCGCCCTGGAGCGTTGTTCCCAGTCGGCGAGTTCCTCCTCCACGGTGAGCCCGGACGGTTCGCAGATCAGAGCCTGGTGCACCAGGTTCTCCAGCACCACCGTGCTTCCGCTCATGTCCGCAGCCGCACGCACCACGTCCTCCGGGCCGGCGCCGCGCAGGGTCAGGGCGGTGAACGCCTCGTGGATGCGTTGAGCGCGGCGCATCGCCTCCATCTGGTTGCCGAGCAGCAGGGAGTGCACGACCTGCGTGACCTCCAGGAAGTTGACGTCCTTGGCCAGAGTGACGAGGGGGAGGCCCCGCCGCCGGCAGGCGTCGACGAGGGTGTCCGGCGGGCGGTGGTAGCGGCGTACGAGTTCGATGACCAGGGCAGCGGCCCCGATGTCGGCGAGTTCGTCGACGTACCGGCGCACGCCGGCCGCGTCCTGCGGCAGGGGCATTCCGGTGGTCAGGACGAGCTCGCCACCCTTGAGGAACGAAGCGGGGTCGGTCAGCTCGGTGATGTGCACCCACCGGACCGGACGGTCCAGATGCGGCGCGCCGGTGACGACCGTCGGTTGTCCGGCAGCCAGAACAGGAAGGGCCAGGACATCGGCGACGGTGAGTGGACGGGTGTGAGCACAATGGGTGTGGTGCGACAGGTCTTGATCGACCGTGTGGCGATGGCGCCGGGTTCCTGCCTCGGCCGACAGCAACTGAGTGCCTCCGTCGGCTGTGACCGACGTTCGGTGACGCATCGGTGGTCCGTGCTTCGTCGGGGCGGTCCCTCGGACCACCATGGTCGGGACCGACGAGTCGTCGGCTTGTTTCTTGCAGGGACAGAGGGCGTGTATGGACGTTCGGCAGCTGGAGTACTTCCTGGCAATTGTCGACCGCGGTGGGTTCAACCGTGCGGCCTCGGCCCTGTACGTGTCGCAGCCGTCGCTGTCGCAGGCGGTGCGGGCACTGGAGCGTGATCTCGGTTCCGAGCTCTTCCATCGCATCGGACGCAGGGCGGTGCTGACGGAGGCCGGAAGGGCCCTGATCGAGCCGGCCCGGGAGGCCGTGCGGAGTCTGCAGACGGCGCGGGCGAGCGTCGCGGCGGTGCACGAGCTACGTGAGGGCCGCCTGGACGTGGCATCCGTGCCGTCGCAGGCGGTGGAACCTCTGACGAGTCTGGTGAGTACCTTCAGCCACCGCTACCCCGGCGTCTCCGTGGCCATCAAAGCGGCGTTCACCGCACGTGATGTGATCGACATGGTGCGCACGGGTGCCGTGGAACTGGGGCTCCTGGCGTCCACAGGGCCGTTCTCCGACAAGGAGGTCGTCGCCTACGCGCTCGAGCGGCAGCGCTTCGTGCTGATGGTGCCGGCCGAGGGCCCGTTCGCCGGTCGGACCACGGTGGAATGCCGCGAGCTTGCCGGACAGCGGCTGATCGTCGGACAGCCGGGTACCGGGATGCGCGCCTACGTCGACGCGCTGCGGGAACAGGGCATTGAGTTCACCATCGCCGCCGAGACGGAGCACCGGGTGTCGCTCATGCCGCTGGTATTGGCCGGGGTAGGGCTCGCGGTGATCATGGATTCCTGGCGGGACCTCGCTCGGCGGCTGGGCGCCCGCATCCTGGACATCGAGCCGGAGACCAGCTTGGACGTCGCTCTCGTCAGCCGTCGCGGCAGCCTGTCACCGGCAGCCGCCGCGTTCGTCACGGCCGCCACCTCGGCCACCAGCGGCTGACAGGCGCCACCGGCGGCCGACAGGCACCGCTGAAGCTGATAAGCGCCGCCTATAAGGGATATCCGCTTTGCGTCTTGGACGCCCCACGGCCTGCCTTGCTGCAATCGACGGCATGACGACAAACCACCGCATTGCCCTGATCCCCGGCGACGGCATAGGCGCCGAGGTACTGCCCCCAGCACAGCAGGTGCTCGACGTTCTCGGCCGCCGCCACGGCTTCAGCCTGTCCTACACGTCGTACGACTGGTCGTGCGAGCGGTACCTGCGGGAGGGCGCCATGATGCCCGCCGACGGGCTCGACCAGCTGCGCGACAAGGACGCCATTGTGCTGGGCGCCGTGGGATACCCGGGAGTGCCCGACCACGTTTCGCTGTGGGGACTGCTGATCCCGATTCGGCGCAGCTTCCGCCAGTACGTCAACCTCCGGCCCATCCGTGTCTTCGAAGGCATCGAGAGTCCCGTGCGCGGCGCACGTCCGGGCGAGGTCGACATCGTCGTCGTCCGGGAGAACGCCGAGGGCGAGTACAGCGAGATCGGCGGACGGCTGAACCAGGGCACGTCCGAGGAACTGGCCATCCAGGAAGCGGTGTTCACCCGCGCCGGGGTCACCCGGATCGCCGACTACGCCTTCTCGCTCGCCGCCCGCCGCCGAGGAAGGCTCACCTCCGCCACCAAGTCCAACGGCATCATCCACACCATGCCGTTCTGGGACGGGCTGATCGCCGAACGGGCCGCCGGGCACCCCGACGTCACCTGGGACCAGGAACACATCGACGCGCTGGCGGCCAAGTTCGTCCTCGACCCCGCCCGCTTCGACGTCGTCGTCGCCTCCAACCTCTTCGGCGACATCCTGAGCGACCTCGCGGCCGCGGTCGCCGGATCCATCGGCATCGCCCCGTCGGCCAACCTCAACCCCGAGCGGGACTTTCCCTCGATGTTCGAGCCGGTGCACGGTTCCGCGCCCGACATCGCGGGCCAGGGCATCGCTAACCCGGTGGGCGCGATCTGGTCCGCGGCCATGATGCTCGACCACCTCGGCCATGGAGCCGCGGCCAAGGACATCACGGATGCGATCGCGGCGATTCTGGCCAAGAGCGATACCCGCACCCGTGACCTGGGCGGCACCGCGACCACCGCCGAGTTCACCGACAAGCTGATCGAGCTCCTCTGAGCCGTCCCTTCCGCGGTGCGCGGCGGGGACCGCGCCACCCGCCGCTCGCCGGGCCACTCCGGCGCGCTGCGCCTCTTTCCGATCCGCGCCCTACCGGCACCCGTGGCAGGGGTCGTTCGAACGGTGCAGGGCGCTCTGCGGTATCGGCGATGCCGACTGCCCGGCCCTGTGGTGGGGCCCCGCCTGCTTCCAGTCGGAGCCCACCACGGGGCCGGACCGTCGTCGACGCTCTTCAGAGCGGCGCCGGGTGTGCGTACCTGCCCTCGCCGCCCCGCAGGCGCCTAGCCCGCGTCCAGGACCAGTACCGCGACATGCAGGGACGTGCGCTGCAGTCCGGATTCCAGGTCGCAGCCAAGGAGACGTTCGATGGTGTGCAGGCGCTGGTAGTACGCCTGCCGGGACATACCGGAGTGTTTCGCCGCGACCGACTTGTTCCCGGCCGCCGCGAGATAGGCGCGCAGCGCCGGGAGCAGGTCGCCGTTGTTGCGGTCGTCGTGCTCTATGAGGCGGGTCAGTTGCCGTTCCGCGTACCGCTGAAGGCGCGTGTCCGCGCGCAGGACGCCCAGCAGGTCCGGCAACTGGACGTCGGCGGGTACGTAGAACCACCGCTCCGGGGAGGCCGCGGTGATGGCCTCGGCGGTCTGCTCCGCCTCCTGCCACGACCGGGCTATCCCGCCGAGGTCGGTCACGCCGGGGCCGACGGCGACGACCGCCCGCGGTCCGAGTTCTTCCCGGGTCAGCCGGCCGATCCGCTCGGCGACCGGCTGCCAGGCGCTCGCCTGTGCCAGTGCCATGAGGACGCCGATCCGGCCCGGGGCCGTCTCGCCGACCAGGGCGCGCACGCCCGCGTGCGTCAGCGCCTTCGCGATCCGTTCGTCGACGTGCTCGTCCTCGGTGCTGGAGCACGGGTGGCGGATGACCAGGGCGAAGAGCCGGTGTCCGGAGGTGGGCAGCCCCAGTGCCTCGGTGCGGGCACGCGCGTCGGCGGGGGAGCGGAAACGCCGTTCGTACAGGTCTCGCAGCACGGTGCGGTGGGCCCGGCGCTCCCACCAGGCCTGCCCTGCAAGGCGCGCCATGGTCAGCGCGACCGCCGCGCTTTCCAGCACGAGGATGTGTTCGGGGTCGGGCTCTGCGTTGAGCCGGCCCTCCAGCAGGACCAGCCGCCCCCACGGCCCGTGGTGGTCCTGCACCGGTGCGATCAGCCACCCCTCCGGGCCGCTCGGCGTGATCGTCTCCGGTGTCGGTGCGGCTCGTGAGCGCCGCGACCAGGCCGAGACCACCGGTTCGTACGGCCGGCCGAGCAGCTCGCACATGAGGACCCGGTGGGTGAGGTCCTCCAGTACCACGGGGGCTCCGGTGAGCTCCGCGGTCGTGTGCACCAGTTCCTCGGGGTCCGCGCCCCGCAGCGTCAGGGCGGTGAAGATGTTCTGGATGTCCCTGCCCCGGCGCAGCAGGGCCCCCTGGGCGTCGAGGATGAGCGCGTGCACCGTCTGCGTGACGTCGACGAACCGGACGCCACGGGCCAGCTCGACCAGCGGCATGTCGCGAGCGCGGCACGCCGTCACCAGCTCGTGGGGCACCTTCTGGTACCGGTAACCGAGCTCCACGACCAGGCCGGCCGCGCCGACGTCCGCGAGCTGGTCGACGTAGCCGCGCAGCTCGGAGGGGTCCTCGGGATGCGGCACGCCGGTCGTCAGTACCAGTTCGCCGCCCTCCAGGAAGTCCGCGGGGTTGAGGAGCTCGGTGACGTGCACCCAGCGCACCGGGCTGTCCAGCCGTGACTCTCCGGCCAGCACGCGCGGCATCCCTTCGGCGAGCACGGGCAGGAGCAGTACCTCCCTGAGGGTGGGGAAGTGCCCGGTTGCGGTGTGTCTGGGCGGCATAGGGGGTCTTTCTTCTGAAGGAATCGGGGTCACCTTGGCACCGGCCACTCATCGTGACAAGAGGCGGCCCGTCATTCGGGCAGTCCGGTCGTCCGCCGTGACAGACCGTCTCAAGAAGGCCCCGAGGCGGAACACAGTGTGGGTTGACCTGCGGGTTCCGCCGGGCGGAAAGTGAACGCCATCCCCAGCAGGAGCCGAACCGCAAAGGTCCGCACGGTATCCGCAGCGTGCTGGGGCCCGACTGCCACCCAGACCACACCATCGAGAGGAGCGACCTCATGCGCATCCCGAAGCGCGTCGCCGTGATCGGTGCCGGCAGCATGGGCAGCCAGGCCATGTGGCGACTGGCCGCACGTGGAGCCGAGGTCATCGGCTACGACCGCTACGCACCGGGTCACGACCGCGGCGCGGCCGGGGGCGAGAGCCGCATCTACCGGGCCGCCCACCTCGGGGAGCCCGCGTACATTCCTCTGCTGCGGCTGGCGGACCGGATGTGGGAGCAGCTCCAGGCGGAGACCGGCCGGTCGCTGCGACGCCGCAGCGGCAGCCTGGTGATGGGGGAGGCCTCCTCACCGTCCATGAGCCTCCTCCTCTCCACCAGCACCGCCCAGGGACTGGATCACGAGGTCCTGGAGAGGGAGGAACTTGCCCGCCGCTACCCGCAGCACCGGCTTCCGGAGGGACACGTCGCCGTCCTGGACCGGTTGGGCGCCGTCATCAGGCCGGAGGCGTCCATCCAGGCCGCCGCCGGCCGTGCCGAGCACCTGGGCGCCCGGCTGCACCGCTACACCACGGTGCGCGAGGTCGTCCCCGTGGCGGGCGGCGGGGTGAACGTCGTCACCGACCAGGGCACCGACCACGTGGACGTCGCCGTGGTGACCGTGGGCCCCTGGATCAACACCCTGCTTCCGGACCTCCCGCAAGCCATCGACATCCGCCGGGTGGTCTGCTCCTGGCACCTGCCCACCCGCCACGACTGGTTCGCGGGCGGTGCTCCACCGTTCGTCCGCGCCGTACCGCACGACTGCTTCGGAATCCCGTCGCCCGACGGCATCTCCGTCAAGCTCGGTCTCTCCTTCAAGTACCACGCGCCGGTGCCCGAGCCCGATCAGCTCGACCGCACCGTCCGCCCCGAAGAGCTCGGTGTCTTCCGCGAGCTCATCGGTGAACTCATGCCCGACCTGAACCCCGATCCCATCAGGATGTCGGCCTACATGGAGGGCTACACGGAGTCCGGAAACCCGATCGTCGGCCATCTCCCCGGCGAGGACGACATCATCGTCATGGCCGGGTTCTCCGGCAGCGGTTTCAAGTTCTCGCCCGCGATGGGCGAGATCGCCGCCGACCTGGCGCTCGACGGCACCACGCAGCACCCTGTCGACTTCCTTGCTCCGGCAGGAGTCGGCGCCGTCTGATCCCCGGCGGTTGCCGACGTCATCACCCCCCCACTCCTGACGCCCTGTCGTGAGCATGCCTAAAAGGGTCCCTGCCGGCCCCGACCAGTTCCCCGACGCAAGAATACGGAGCACTTCCATGCCCCTTCCCTCGTTCCAGTTCCGCCCGAAGTACGTCTCGTTCGACTGCTACGGCACGTTGATCGAGTGGCCGATGACCCCCATCACGCGTGAGCTCGTCGGCGACCAGATCCCCGCCGAGCAGTGGGAGCAGTTCGTCAAGGAGTTCCGCGGCTACCGCTACGACGCGGTCCTCGACAAGTACTACCCCTACGAGCAGACGCTGCAGGCCGCCTTCGAGCGGGTCTGCCGCAAGTGGGGCGTCAAGGCGGCCCCGGACGCGGGCAAGCGGCTCGCCGACGGGGTGCGCAGCTGGGGGCCGCACGCGGACGTGCCGGAGCCGCTGAAAAAGATGGGGGAGCACTACAAGCTGGTGATCCTGTCCAACGCCGACGACTCCTTCCTCGCGGAGAGCGTGCCGCGGCTGGGCGCCGACTTCCACGCGGTCTTCACCGCGGAGCAGGCCGGCTACTACAAGCCCCGCTACGCCGCGTTCGAGTACATGCTCGACCAGCTCGACGCGTCCCCCGAGGACTTCGTGCACGTCTCCTCGCACACCCGCTACGACCTGATGCCGATGCACGACATGGGCTTCCGCAACCTCGTCCTCCTGGACCGCGGCTGCGACCCGGTCACCCACGGCTACGACTACGTGACCGTCAAGTCCCTCGACGACCTCAACCAGATGCTGGGCATCTGACGCGCGCCGCGCACCCGCCCCCCCCGTCCGATCCGCACGTCGTCCCCGCATCACGGATTCCCCGTATCCCCGTATCCCCGTATCCCCAGGAGGCACCGCCATGGAAACCAACCGGACAGGCCGCAGAAACGTATTCCGCACCGCAGGCGCCGTGGCCGCCGCGATGCAGGTCAACAGACACCTGAGCATCCCGATCGCCACCACCGCTCTGGCCCTCGCGCTCGCCGCGTGCGGGGCGACCGGCACCGCGCAGAACGCGGCGGCGAAGAGCACGACGCAGGGCGGGGGATCCGGCTCGTCGGCCGAGCACACCGACGACATCTCGGTGGGCGTGAAGCCGGACCAGAACGCGGTGCAGCTGCTGCCCGCGACGGTGAAGGCCAAGGGCACACTCTCGGTGGCCATGGACCTGGCCTACCCGCCCACCACGTTCATGGCATCGGACAACAAGACCCCGATCGGGTTCAACCCGGACATGGCCCGGCTGATCGCCGCCAAGCTCGGCCTCAAACTCCAGATCAACAACGTCAAGTTCGACACCATCATCACCGGACTGCAAGCCAACCGGTACGACTTCACCGCCTCCACCATGGGCGCCACCAGCGACCGGCTGAAGGTGCTCGACATGGTGGACTACGTCAACTCCGGGACCGGAGTGTCCGTCCCTTACGGCAACCCGCAGAACCTGGGCACCCACACGCTGTGCGGGCACCGCGTCGCCGTTCCCTCCGGCAGCACCGCGGAGCTCCAGTGGCTGCCCCAGCTGTCCAAGCAGGACTGTACGAGCAAGGGCAAGCCGGCCATCAAGTCGGTGAGCCTGCCCAGCGTGAACGACGCTCTGACCCAGCTGGTCTCCAAGCGGATCGACGCGGTGATGTACGACTTCATCTCGCTGGAGTGGGCGGCCGCGCAGCAGCCCAAGACGTTCGACGTCCTCAAGCCCCTGGTGGCCACCAAGCCCGCGACCGTCGCGCTGAAGAAGGACTCGCCGCTGACCCCCGCGTTGAAGGCTGCCCTCCAGTCGATCATCGACAGCCCCAAGTACACCCAGGCGCTGGACCGCTGGGGTCTCAAGGACCTCGGGATCAAGACCGCGGCCATGGCCGTCCCGCAGGACTGAGACGCCGATGGACGTGATCGAGACCACGACGACCAGGCGCGGACCGGTGCCACCACTACGGGCCGAAGAGAAGAAGCGCATCACGCCAAAGCGTCCGCGTGATTATGTCGCCTGGGCCGTCGCCATCGCGATCGTCGCCGGTCTGGTGTGGACCGCGGTGACGAACGAGAACTACCGCTGGCCGGTGGTGTTCAGCTACTTCACCACGCAGACCATCCTCAACGGCCTGCTGGTCACGCTGCTCCTGACCGCGGCGAGCATGGGGCTGGGCACGCTGCTGGGGCTGGTGCTGGCGGTGATGCGCATGTCGCAGCAGCGGCCCGTCTCCGGGCTGGCCCAGCTCTACATCACCTTCTTCCGCGGCACCCCGGTGCTCGTGCAGCTGGTCTTCTGGTTCAACATCGCGGCGCTGTACCCGAACCTCTCGATCGGCATCCCGTTCACCGACATCTCCACACCGGTGAACGTGAACGCGATCATGACGCCGATGACCGCGGCCATCGTGGGACTGACGCTCAACCAGGCCGCCTACATGTCCGAGATCATCCGCGGCGGGTTCGCCTCGGTCAGCCGCGGACAGCACGAGGCCGCGGAGTCCCTGGGCATGTCGGCCTTCACCAAGCTCCGCCACGTGATCATCCCGCAGACGATGCCGGCGATCATCCCCGCCACCGGCAACCAGGTGATCGGCATGCTCAAGGAGACCTCGCTGGTGAGCGTGCTCGGCGTCGCGGATCTGCTGCAGAGCGCCCAGGCGATCTACGCCCGCACCTACCAGACGATCCCGCTGCTGATCGTGGCCAGCCTCTGGTACCTGATCATGACGCTGGTGCTGAGCGTGCCGCAGTCCATGATCGAGCGCCGTTTCTCCCGCTCCACCCGGACACGGCTGACCCCGGCCGCCACCTCGGCCGAGCCCGGGGCCGGTCAACTCGTTCCCACCACGAGGGAGTCCCTGCTGTGAACCCGGACGGAACCATCGTCGCACGCAAGCTGTGCAAGAGCTTCGGACGTCACCAGGTCCTGCGTGACATCGACCTGACCGTCGCGGCCGGGGAGATCTCCTGCATCATCGGGCCCAGCGGCTCGGGCAAATCAACCCTGCTGCGGTGCATCAACGGGCTGGAGACCGTCGACCGCGGAGTCCTCAAGGTCAACGGGGAGGACTTCGGCTACGTCGAGAAGGACGACGCCTACCACGCCGTGCGCCCCAAGCGGCTGGCCGAACAGCGCGCCCGTATCGGCATGGTGTTCCAGCAGTTCAACCTCTTCCCCAACATGACCGCCGAGAGCAACGTCATGTCCGGACCGGTGCTGGTGCAGAAGAAGGACCGCGCCTCCTGCCGGGAGCGGGCACAGCAACTGCTGGCCAGGGTCGGCCTTGCGGGGTGCGGCCACAAGTACCCCGCCCAGCTCTCCGGCGGCCAGCAGCAGCGTGTGGCCATCGCCCGCGCGCTGGCGATGGAACCCACCATCATGCTGTTCGACGAACCCACCAGCGCACTGGACCCCGAGCGCGTGGGCGAAGTACTCGCCGTCATGCGCGACCTCGCCGGTAACGGAATGACCATGCTGCTCGTCACCCACGAGATGGCCTTCGCCCGTGAGGTGGCCGACGAATTGCTCTTCATGGACGAAGGCATCGCAGTCGAACGCGGCGACGCACGCGAAGTGCTGGCCAATCCCCGCGAGAAGCGCACGCAGGCCTTCCTCGAAAGGGTGCTGTAGAAGCGGCTGTCACGCGGAAGCGGCCTTGCCGCGGCAAGCGTGGAGTAGTCGCCGGCCGACCGCGGGGGATGCAACTTCCGCCCCTGCCCCTCATCGCCTCCGTCCGCAAGCTCGGTGGCAACAGGACCGTCAGCACGTCCTGCCCGCATCACCCCCACCCCAGCCTTCCCGCCGGCACGGGCCGCGCAGGCGCTGACAGCGCGTCCGGCCTGCCCCCGGGGTGGTGCCGGGCCGCCCCCCACTTCGAAACTCCCCGCTAAGGACCCGACATGAAGACGATTCCCTACTGGATAGAAACCGCAGGGGCGTTTCCCGACCGATCCGGCAAGCCGCTGACCGAGGACACCGACCTGGTCGTCATAGGCGCCGGCCTGACGGGTCTGTCCACGGCCCTGCACTCCGCCCGCAAAGGCGCCCGCGTCACCCTCGTCGAGAAGGGCCAGATCGGCTCCGGTGCCTCCGCCCGCAACGGCGGCATGGCCAACCTGGGCTTCACCATCGGCGTGGGCCAGGCCATCCGCCGGTACGGACTCGAACGGGCCCGCGAGATCTACAACTCCTACGGCGAGGCCGTGGACACCGTCGAACGGCTCGTCAACGAGGAGTCCATCGACTGCCAGTTCCGCCGCGTCGGACGCCTGGGCGTCGCCTCCCGCCCCGCCCACTTCGACAGCAAGAAAGCCCAACAGCGCGACCTGGCCAAGTACTTCGGCCACGAGACCACCCTGATCGGCAAGGGCGAACTGCGTTCCGAGATCGGCTCCGACGCCTACCACGGCGGCCTGCTCGACCCGTTCAGCGCCGCACTGCACGTCGGCCGCTTCGTGCGCGGCATGGCCGAGGCGTGCGAGCGCACCGGTGTCGAGATCCACGAGCGCAACGCGGCCATCGGCGTGCGGCGTACCGCCGCCGGACGGTTCGAGGTCAGCACCGAGCGCGGTGTGATCCGTGCCGGGCAGGTCATGATGGCCACCGACGCCTACACCGACAAGAACTTCCCGTGGCTGCGCCGCCAGCAGGTCTGCGTGGGCAGTTTCATCATCGTCACCGAGCCGCTCGGCGAGGAACTCGCCCGGGACATCATCCCCAAGGCCCGCCTCATCGTCGACTCCAACAAGGTCTGCCACTACTTCCGGCTCACCCCGGACAACCGGCTGTTGTTCGGCGGCCGCGCCCGCTTCGCACCCTCCGACCCCACCTCGGACAAGAAGAGCGGGGCCGTCCTGTTCCGTGAGATGTGCGGGATCTTCCCCCAGCTCTCCCGCGCGAAGATCGAGTACGTGTGGGGTGGCTCCGTCGGCTTCGCCATGGACCGCATCGTGCACGCCGGGCAGACCGACGACGGCGTCTACTACTCCATGGGATACGCCGGCCACGGCGTGCAGATGGCCACCCACATGGGCCACGTCATGGCCGAGGTGATGGACGGCCACCCCGAGGCCAGCCCCGTCCGCGACATCGCCCCACCCCGCATCCCCCTCTATAACGGCACCGCCTGGTTCCTGCCCTTCGCGGGCGCCTACTACAAGACGCTCGACCGCATCCGCTGACCGGTCGGCAGCCCCTCTGCACCCAGAAGGAGACACCCACCATGACTGTCGTCCGTGATGTTCCCAAGCAGCTGTTCATTGGCGGCGATTGGCAGGACGCGGAGTCCGGCCTGACCCTGTCCGTCGACAACCCGGCCACCGGCGAGGAACTGTGCCAGGTCGCCGACGCCTCACCCGGCGACGGCCGGCGTGCCCTCGAGGCGGCCGTCGCCGCGCAGGCCGCCTGGGCCGCCACTCCGCCGCGCGTGCGCAGCGAGATCCTGCGTCGCGCCTACGACATCATCATCGCGCGTACCGAGGACCTGGCGCTGCTGATGACCCTGGAGATGGGCAAGCCCCTGGCCGAGGCGCGTGCCGAAGTGGCCTACGGGGCGGAGTTTCTCCGCTGGTTCTCCGAGGAAGCCGTCCGTGTCGACGGCGGCATGATGACCGCCCCCGACGGCCGGAATCGCCTGCTGGTCACCCGTCAGCCCGTCGGACCCTGTCTGCTCATCACTCCGTGGAACTTCCCCCTGGCCATGGGCACCCGCAAGATCGGCCCCGCCATCGCCGCCGGCTGCACCATCGTCCTCAAACCCGCCCCCCAGACGCCCCTGACCAGCCTCGTCCTGGCGCAGATCCTCACCGAAGCGGGACTGCCGGCCGGTGTGCTGAACGTCGTCACCACCTCCGACGCAGCCGGCGTCGTCGAACCCCTGCTGCGCGGCGGGCAGATCCGCAAGCTGTCCTTCACCGGCTCCACCCAGGTCGGCCGGATCCTGCTGGCCCAGTGCGCCGACACGGTCATCCGTACCTCCATGGAACTGGGCGGCAACGCCCCGCTCCTCGTCTTCGACGACGCCGACCTCGACGTGGCCGTCGAAGGCACCATGGTGGCCAAGATGCGCAACATGGGCGAGTCCTGCTGCGCGGCCAACCGCATCTTCGTCCACACCTCCGTCGCCGAGGAGTTCGCCTCCCGCCTGGCCGACCGCATGGCCGCCCTCACCGTAGGGCCCGGCACCGAACCCGGTACGGATGTCGGCCCCCTCATCGATGTCGTCGGCCGCAGCAAGGCACACGACCTGGTGCGGGACGCCGTCAAGCGCGGTGCCACCGTCCTGACCGGCGGCGAACTCCCCGAGGGCCCCGGCTGCTTCTACCCGCCCACCGTCCTCACTGGTATTGCCCCGGACTCGGCGATCATCGACTCCGAGATCTTCGGCCCGGTCGCCGCGATCCGCACCTTCCAGACCGAGGACGAGGCCGTCGCCGCCGCCAACGACACCGAATTCGGCCTGGCCGCATACCTGTTCACCCAGAACCTCGACCGTGCCCTTCGGGTCGCCGAACGCCTCGAAAGCGGCATGATCGGCATCAACACCGGACTGGTCTCCAACCCCGCCGCGCCTTTCGGCGGCGTCAAGCAGTCCGGCCTCGGCCGCGAAGGCGGACGCGTCGGCATCGACGAGTTCCTCGAGTACAAGTACCTGGCCATCCCCGTCGGAGCCTGACATGCGCGACCGACTCGTCGTCCTCTACCGCGGCAACCGGCCGCCCGCCACCGCGCGCCTCGAAAGCCTCGCCGACACCGTCTACGCCACCGAGGAGGAGCTGCCCTACCTCCTGCCCGGCGCCGACATCCTCCTGGCCTGGGTGAACATCACCCCGGCCATCCGGGAGGCATGGCCCGACGATCCGCACAAGGCGCCCCGCTGGGTGCACGCGTCCTCCGCAGGCGTGGACTCCTTCCTGTTCCCCGCCCTGGTGGACGATCCGAAGGTCGTCCTGACCAACGCCCGCGGGGTCTACGAGCAGCCGACCGCCGAGTACGTCCTGGGCCTGATCCTCTCCCTCGCCAAGGACTTCCCCGGCACGTGGGAGCACCAGCGGCGCCGCGAGTGGCGCCCGCGCCCCAGCGACAGCATCACCGGACGCACCGTGCTGGTCTGGGGGACGGGGCCGATCGGCCGGGCCATCGCCAGACTGTTGCGCGCCGTCGGGATGCGGGTGAGCGGAGCCGGCCGCGCGCCCCGCACGGACGACCCCGACTTCGGCACGGTCCACGGTGGGGCGACCCTGCGCTCCGCCCTGACGGAAGCGGACTACGTCGTCCTGGCCGCTCCCCTCACCCAGGGCACCCGGGGAATGGTCGACGCCCCCGTGCTGGCGGCCATGAAGCCGGGGGCCCGGCTGATCAATGTAGGCCGGGGCGGACTCGTCGACGAAGAGGCGCTGGTCGACCACCTCGCCGCCGGACGGCTCGCCGGCGCAGCCCTGGATGTGTTCGCCCAGGAACCCCTGCCGACCGAATCACCTCTGTGGAACCTGCCCGGCGTGATGATCTCCCCGCACACGGCGGGCGAGACCACGGACGAGCGCGAGGCGCTCATCGAGGTGTTCCTCGACAACTTCGCCCGCCACCTCGAGGGCCGGCCGCTGCGCAACGTGGTGGACAAGCGACGCGGATACGTGGTCGACGGCACGCACCCCGCCTGAAGGCGAGCAGCACCGATGGGACCGGGCGGTAGCCACCCGGTCCCATCGCCTCGTACCGCCGCCAGCAGACCTCGTCCACACCCACATGCCACGTCGAACTCCACCGACGCGGCCAGTCGCCCCCGAGCCGCAGCCGATCCCGCAGTCCGGCGTCCCCGTCGTACGCCGTGACAAGGTCGTCCAGCTGACTCGAATCCGATGGGATCTTCGCTCTCGCTGCCTTGCCCACTCATCCGGAGAAGCACCACTCGACCGGCGACGGGGGCGTTTCGCCGTTACTGCCCGCGACGCAGCGTGACGGGACCAAGATTTGCCAACCAGCGTTCTCCATGTGCCAACCAAAAATCTCAGTCACACCGGGCGCGCCGGTGCATAGTGATCCATGGGATTGCATAAAACTGCGGCGAAACGTATAGTCATGCCATCCAGAGGAGGATGACATGGTGGTACGCGCGGCAGTGGCCGGAGCGAGTGGATACGCGGGCGGTGAAGTCCTGCGGCTGCTCCTGGCGCACCCGGAGATCGAGATCGGGGCCCTGACCGGCAACTCCAACGCCGGCCAGCAGCTCGGCGCGCTCCAGCCCCACCTGCTGCCCCTGGCCGACCGCGTGCTCCAGGAGACGACCGCCGAGGTCCTCGCCGGGCAGGGCCGTCGGCATGACGTGGTCTTCCTCGCCCTGCCCCACGGCCAGTCCGCCGCCGTAGCCGAGCAGCTCGGCCCGGACGTCCTCGTGGTCGACATGGGCGCCGACTTCCGGCTGAAGGATGCCGGCGACTGGGAGAAGTTCTACGGCTCCCCGCACGCCGGGACCTGGCCGTACGGCCTCCCCGAACTGCCGGGTGCCCGCGCCGCGCTGGAGGGGTCCAAGCGCATCGCGGTGCCCGGCTGCTACCCGACCGCCGCCACGCTGGCCCTCTTCCCGGCCTACGCCGCAGGCCTCGCCGAGAACGAGGCCGTGATCGTCGCCGCCTCCGGGACGTCCGGCGCGGGCAAGGCGGCCAAGCCTCATCTGCTGGGCTCCGAGGTCATGGGTTCCATGTCGCCGTACGGCGTCGGCGGTGGCCACCGGCACACCCCCGAGATGATCCAGAACCTCAGCGGGGCGGCCGGCGAGAGCGTGACCGTCTCCTTCACCCCGACGCTCGCGCCCATGCCCCGCGGCATCCTCGCCACCTGCAGTGCGAAGGCCAAGCCCGGCGTCACCGCCGAGTCGGTCCGCGCCGCCTACGAGAAGGCCTTCGCCGACGAGCCCTTCGTCCACCTGCTCCCCGAGGGCCGGTGGCCCGCCACGGCGTCCGTCTACGGTTCGAACGCCGTTCAGGTGCAGGTCGCGTACGACGAGTCCGCGGGCCGCATCATCGCGATCAGCGCCATCGACAACCTGACCAAGGGCACCGCGGGCGGTGCCGTACAGAGCATGAACCTCGCCCTCGGTCTCGACGAGACCACCGGGCTTTCCACGATCGGAGTCGCACCGTGAGCGTCACGGCAGCCAAGGGATTCACGGCGGCCGGCATCGCCGCCGGGATCAAGGAGAACGGCAACCCGGACCTGGCCCTCGTGGTCAACAGCGGTCCGCGCCGCGCCGCCGCCGGTGTCTTCACCTCCAACCGTGTGAAGGCCGCGCCGGTGCTGTGGTCCGAGCAGGTGCTGAAGAGCGGTGAGGTCTCCGCCGTCGTCCTCAACTCCGGTGGCGCCAACGCCTGTACCGGTCCCAAGGGCTTCCAGGACACGCACGCGACCGCCGAGAAGGTCGCCGAGGTGCTGGGTCGCGGTGCCATCGAGGTGGCCGTGTGCTCCACCGGCCTCATCGGCGTCCTGCTCCCGATGGACAAGCTGCTCGCGGGAGTCGAGACCGCGGCCGCCCAACTCTCCGAGCACGGCGGTGAGAAGGCCGCCATCGCCATCAAGACCACCGACAGCGTCCACAAGACGTCCGTCGTCACCAAGGACGGCTGGACCGTCGGCGGCATGGCGAAGGGCGCGGGCATGCTCGCCCCGGGTCTGGCCACCATGCTGGTCGTCCTCACCACCGACGCCGTGCTCGACAACGACGTACTGGACAAGGCGCTCCGGGCCGCCACCCGCACCACCTTCGACCGCGTCGACTCCGACGGCTGCATGTCGACCAACGACACCGTGCTGCTGCTCGCGTCCGGTGCTGCCGAAGTCACCCCGGAATACGACGAGTTCGCGGAGGCCGTACGCCAGGTCTGCGACGACCTCGGCCAGCAGCTGATCCGCGACGCCGAGGGCGCCAGCAAGGACATCAAGGTCGAGGTGGTCAACGCGGCGAGCGAGGACGACGCCGTCGAGGTCGGCCGCTCCATCGCCCGCAACAACCTCCTCAAGTGCGCGATCCACGGCGAGGACCCCAACTGGGGCCGTGTGCTCTCCGCGATCGGCACCACCAAGGCCGCCTTCGAGCCGGACCAGCTCAACGTCGCCATCAACGGTGTCTGGGTCTGCAAGAACGGCGGCGTCGGCGAGGACCGTGAGAAGGTCGACATGCGCTACCGCGAGGTGCACATCGTCGCCGACCTCGCCGCCGGGTCCGAGACCGCCACGATCTGGACCAACGACCTCACCGCCGACTACGTCCACGAGAACAGCGCCTACTCCTCATGAGCACTACGCGTAAACACACCGCCCTGCCCAAGGCCCAGATCCTCATCGAGGCGCTGCCCTGGCTGGTCAAGCACAACGGCAAGACGGTCGTCATCAAGTTCGGCGGCAACGCCATGATCGACGAGGACCTGAAGGCCGCGTTCGCGCAGGACGTCGTGTTCCTGCACCACGCCGGCCTGAAGCCCGTCGTCGTGCACGGCGGCGGCCCGCAGATCAGCGCCGCCCTCGACAGGCACGGCATCGTCAGCGAGTTCAAGGCCGGGCTCCGCGTCACCACCGAGGACGCCATGGACGTCGTACGGATGGTGCTGGCCGGGCAGGTGCAGCGCGAGCTGGTCAACCTGCTCAACCAACACGGGCCGCTGGCCGTCGGGTTGACCGGCGAGGACGCGCACACCATCACCGCCACCAAGCACCAGCCCGAGATCGACGGGGAGTTGATCGACATCGGGCGGGTGGGCGAGATCACCGCGATCGAAACGGGCGCGATCGAGGCACTGCTCGCCGACGGCCGGATCCCGGTCGTCTCGTCGATCGCCCGGAGCCAGGACGACGGACATGTCTACAACGTCAATGCTGACACGGCGGCTGCGGCACTCGCTGCTGCTCTTGGAGCGGAGACTCTCATGGTCCTCACGGACGTCGAGGGTCTCTACGAGGACTGGCCGCACAGCGACGAGGTGATCAGCCGCCTCACGGCTTCCCAACTGGAGAAGCTGCTGCCGGAGTTGAGCTCCGGCATGGTGCCGAAGATGGAGGGCTGTCTGCACGCCGTACGAGGCGGCGTCACCACCGCCCGGGTCATCGACGGCCGGGTCCAGCACTCGATCCTGCTGGAGATCTTCACCGATGAGGGCATCGGCACGATGGTCGTGCCGGACGCCGTGGAGGGGGACGCCGAATGACCGCCAACGAAGAGCTCACCCAGCGGTGGCAGGGCTCGCTGATGAACAACTACGGCACCCCGCTGCTGCCCCTCGTGCGCGGTGAGGGCGCCAAGGTGTGGGACGCCGACGGCAAGCAGTACCTCGACTTCGTCGGCGGTATCGCGGTGAACGCGCTCGGCCACGCCCACCCGGCGATCGTGGAGGCGGTCAGCCGGCAGATCGGCTCGCTCGGCCACATCTCCAACTTCTTCATGGCCGACCCGACGATCACCCTCGCCGAGCGGCTGCTCCAGCACTTCGGCCGGGACGGCAGGGTCTTCTTCTGCAACTCCGGCGCCGAGGCCAACGAGGCCGCGTTCAAGATCGGCCGGCTGACCGGGCGGACCCATGTGGTCGCCACCGAGGGCGGCTTCCACGGCCGTACCATGGGTGCCCTCGCGATGACCGGCCAGGAGGGCAAGCGGACGCCGTTCCTGCCGCTGCCGGGTGACGTCACGCATGTGCCGTTCGG
Source organism: Streptomyces sp. NPDC001617 (assembly GCF_053596855.1). NCBI lineage: Bacteria > Bacillati > Actinomycetota > Actinomycetes > Kitasatosporales > Streptomycetaceae > Streptomyces > Streptomyces sp. NPDC001617. The sequence goes on along the minus strand of NZ_JBSFHA010000070.1, from coordinate 10,076 downwards.
CGACGCCCAGGCGCTGGCCGCCGCCGTCACCGAGGAGACCGCGCTGGTCGTCCTGGAGCCGATCCAGGGCGAGATCGGCGTCGTCACCCCGCCGCCCGGCTACCTCAAGGCGGCCCGCGCGATCACCGCCGCGAACGGTGCGCTGCTGGTTCTCGACGAGGTGCAGACCGGTGTCGGCCGTACCGGGCACTGGTTCGAGTACCAGGCCCACGAGGGCGTCCTGCCGGACGTCGTCACCCTGGCGAAGGGCCTGGGCGGCGGGCTGCCGCTGGGCGCGACCGTCGCCTTCGGACGGGCCGCCGAGCTGCTGCAGCCGGGCCATCACGGCTCGACCTTCGGCGGCAACCCGGTCGCCTGCGCCGCCGGACTCGCCGTTCTCGACACGATCGCGAACGACGGGTTGCTGGAGAACGTCAAGCGGCAGAGCGAGAAGTTGCGGGACGGGATCGAGTCGCTGGGCCACCCGCTGATCGGCCATGTCCGGGGTGCGGGTCTTCTCCTGGGTATCGTGCTCACCGAGCCGAAGGCGCCCCAGGCGCGCCAGGCGGCTCAGGAGGCCGGGTTCCTGGTGAACGCGCCCGCCGCGGACGTCGTACGGCTGATGCCGCCGCTGAATCTGGGCGATGACGAGGTGGAGGCGTTCCTCGGGGCGCTGCCCGGAATCCTGGACGCGGCCAACGGGGATGGATGATCCGGAGAAATGAGACGTCGATGAGTCAGGCGCAGGACGACGCACAGCACGCCGGACCTGCCGTGCCGCAGACGCGGACCGCGCGGCACCGCCGGATCGTGGACATCCTCAACCGGCAACCGGTGCGCTCCCAAAGTCAGTTGGCGAAGCTTCTGGCCGACGACGGTTTGAACGTCACGCAGGCCACGCTGAGTCGGGATCTCGACGAGCTGAACGCGGTGAAGATCCGCAACACCGACGGCGACCTGATCTACGCGGTGCCGAGCGAGGGGGGTTTCCGGACCCCTCGTGCTCCGTTGGGGGAGTCCGCCAAGGAAGAGCGGATGCGGCGGCTGTCCCAGGAGTTGCTGATCTCCGCCGAGGCGTCCGCGAACCTGGTGGTTCTACGGACGCCTCCGGGGGCTGCGCAGTTCCTGGCGTCGGCCATCGATCAGGCGGAACTCCACGACATCCTGGGGACGATCGCCGGTGACGACACGTTGTTGTTGATCAGCCGCGATCCTACGGGGGGACACGCGCTGGCCGACCATCTGCTGAGGCTGGCCCAGAACGGGCACTGAACGAGGATCAGCCGAGCCGAGATGCCAGGCCCCCTGTGCATCTCACCTCGTCGCCCGCCGTGATGAGCAGGGCCTCCACATCGGGTAGCGACTCCAGCCAGCGCAGGCCCTCCCGCGACCCCATCGCGAAGGCCGCTGTCGCCCAGCAGTCCGCCCAGGTCAGCTTGGGGGCCACCACGGTCACCGCCACGAGGTCGGTGACCGCTGAACGGCCGGTCCTCGGGTCGACGATGTGGGTGCCGCGCTCGGCCGTGCCCGAGGTCGCCACGGCCAACTCGTCCGCGCCGGCCGCCGAGACGACCGCCGCGAGGCCGCCCGGGCGGAGGGGGTCGGAGACTCCCACGCGCCACGGCCGGTGGGCCTCCGGGGTGCCCAACAGCTGAACGTCCCCACCCCCGTTGACGCTCACCCCGCTCGCGCCGGCCGCCCGGATCCGCCGTGCCGCGCGCTCCGCGGCCCAGCCCTTGACGATGCCTGTCGGGTCCAGCCGCTTCTCGTAGTGCATGCTGAACCAGCCGTCGCTCACCCGCTCGGCCTCGGCGCCCAGTTCGAGCACCTCGGCGACCTCGGGGTCGCACTCCTGAACCGTCAGCTCACCCCGTGCCAGCCGGGAGACCTGGCTGTTCTCGCGGTAGGTGCTGAACACCTCGTTCACCCGGTGCAGCTCGGCGATCGCTTCTCCGAGCGCCGCCTGCACCGCACCGGGCTCCCCGCCGCGGACGTCGAAGGAGAAGACGGTCCCCATGACCTCCTCCGCGTGCCGACGCACCGCGACGGGAGTCTCTGCCGACTCGGCCACTGCGTCAGCCACCGGCCTGGTCCAGCGCCGACTGGAGCGACTGCTTGTAGCCGCCGCTGGTGTAGGTGGCACCCGAGACCGAGTCGATCTGCGCGGTGCCCGCCGCCACCGCTTCCTGGTTGAGCTTGGGGATGGCCAGCGCCGTCTTCTGGTCGCTCAGACCGCCCTTGGGCGCCTGCACCGCCTCCGCCTTGGTGATCTTGCCGTTGGCCACGGTGATACGGACCTGGACCGGGCCGTACTGGGTCTGCGCCACGCTGCCGGTCACCGTCTTGGCCTGAGCGGCGCCGCCGGAGCCGGAACCGGAGCCCTGGGAGGCACTCGCCGAGGGCTTCGAGGAACCGGCGCTCGCCTTCATCTTGTCCAGCGCCGACTGCAGCGACTGCTTGTAGCCGTTGCTCGTGTACGTCGCCCCGGAGACCGAGTCGATCTGCGCGCTCTGCGCGGTGACCGTCTCCTGGGTGAGCTTGGGGATGGACAGGGCCGTCTTCTGGTCGCTGGTGCCGCCCTTGGGCGCCTGGATCGCCTCGGCCTTGGTGATCTTGCCGTTGGCGACGGTCAGTCGGACCTGGACGTTGCCGTACTGCGTCTGGGCCACGTTGCCGTCGATCGTGCCGTTCGCGGAACCGGCCGCCGAGGCGCCGCCCTGCGGCGACTGCTGGGCCGCGGCCGTCTGCTGCGGGGCCGCGCCGGCCGCCTGGGCGTTCGGGTCCGACGCAGGCTTCAGCGACAGCATCAGCACGACACCCGAGACGGTGGCGGCGGTGGCCAGCACAACACGCCGGATGGGGTGACTCTTCTTCATTGCTACCTAAGCTCCTGAAGTCCCGTCGCTCACATCTCGAACGACTCGTGATGGATGCGGCGGGCGGGCACTCCCGCGCCGCGCAGTGCTTCGTACACGGACTGCGCGAACCCGGCCGGGCCGCACATGAACACGTCGTGCTTGTCGATGTCCGGCAGCTTCTGCCGCAGCCGGTCCGCCGAGATGTCGGGGCGCTCCCCGTCCGGGCTGTTGACGGCGTACATCAGCCGGGCACCGCGGTCGTCGGCGATGGCCGCGAGCTCGTCCCAGAGCGCCAGATCCTGAGTGGTGTTGGCCCGGTAGAGGAGAGTGATGTCACCGGCCGCGCCGGGCAGCGTCTCGAACAGCGCCCGCATCGGCGTGATGCCGACACCGCCCGCGACCAGCAGCACCTTGCCGCGGCTGCGGCGCTGGGCGGTCATGGCGCCGTACGGCCCCTCGGCCCACACCCGGGTGCCGGGCGTCAGCTCCCGCAGCCGCTCGCTGTGGTCGCCGATCGCCTTCACCGTGATCCGCAGCATGTCCGGGCGGGGCGCCGCCGACAGCGAGTACGGGTGCGAGCTGAACCGCATGCCCGGCGCGAGGAACCGCCACCGGAAGAACTGCCCCGCCTGCGCGCCCATCCGGTGCAGCTTCCGCCCGCCGATGAGGACGGACACGATGCCCGGGGCCTCCTCGATGACCGCCTCGACGCGCATGCGGTGCCGCATGTTGAGCCGGATCGGGGTGAGGATGCGGTACCAGATCACCAGCCCGGTGACCGACCCGTACAGCACGTACCAGAAGGTCTTCGCGGCCGGCTCGATGGCGAAGTCGTTGCCGGTGGTGATCTGGTGCCAGAAGGTCAGGAACACGGCCCCGTACGTCAGCAGATGGACGTGGTACCAGGTGTCGTACGGCAGCCTGCGCCGCACCGGACCGATCGACGTCAGGCCGATGAGCACGAACAGCCCGGTGCCGATGGCCGCCTTGCCCATGTCCGGCAGCTGGTTGATGGAGTCGATGGTCTGCTGGACGATGTCGCCCAGCGTCTTGCCGGCCTGCAGCGCGTAGCCCCACATGATGAGGAAGACGTGCGCGAAGACCAGGCAGAGCGTGTAGCGGCCGCTCATCGCGTGCCAGCGGGCCACCCGGTCGGAGCCGACGCGCCGTTCGAGGGCGGGCACGCGGGCCATCTGCAGCACCACGAGCGCCATCAGATAGCCGGCCAACAGGCCGGTGATCCGGCCCGCGTTGAGGATCTTGCCGTTCTGGTCGGCGATGGACGGTGTGTTGTGCCACCACAGCCACAGCACGCCGACCGCGCCCGCGAATACCGCGAGCAGCAGGACGGTCGCCGGGGAGCGGCGCGGGCGGATGCGGCGCATCGTCTGGCGGCGGGCGGCGCGGCCGCCTGCGAGCGTGGTGGTCACTGTTCCTCCGGGGCGGGGGCAAGGGGGTTGGCGTGGTCCCTTGGCACTGAGATACGTGCCGCGCCGCCCGTGCGTTCAGCTGCCTGCCGAGTCCAGCGCGGACTGGAGTGACTGGCGGTAACCGTCACTCGTGTACGTGGCCCCCGAGACGGTGTCGATGTTCGCGCTCTGGGCCTGCAGCGCCTCGGTGCGCAGCCGGGGCAGCGCGTAGCTGTTGATCTCCTGGTCGCGCGGGTTGTCCGTCGGGTACTGCACCGCCGTCACTTCGGTGAGCTTGCCGCTCTTGAGGGTGATCTTGACCTGGACCGGGCCCCAGCGGGTCTGGATCGTGTCGCCGGTGACGGTCTTCGTGCCGGAGGTGGAGCCGCCGGACGTGCCCGCACCGGAGCTGCTGGAGCCGCTGGAGCTGCTGGAGGGCGCGGGCACCGCCAGGGCGGTCGTCGGCGTCGAGTGCGGCTTCATCGAGAGCAGCAGCACCATCCCGGAAACGGTGGCGGCACTCGCCAGCACGATCCGGCGCAGCGGGCGATTCTTCTTCAACGCGTGCACTTGGGCCACCGCCTCACAGCTCGAACGACTCGTGGTGGATACGACGGTCCGGCACACCGGCCGCGCACAACTCCTCGTACAACTCCCGGGCGAAGCCGTGCGGGCCGCATATGTATACGTCGTGGCCGGCGATGTCGGGGATCGTCGCGCGCAGGGAGCGGGCGCTCAGGTCGGGGCGCCGGCCGTCCGGTCCGTTGAGCGCGTACAGCAGCTTCGCGCCGCGCCAGTTCGCGATGGCCTCCAGCTCCCCGCCCAGGGCGAGGTCCTCGGCCGTGCGGGCGCGGTAGAGCAGGGTGACCTCGCCGGGCAGCGTCTCGAACAGCGCCCGCAGCGGAGTGATGCCGACGCCGCCCGCGATGAGCAGGGACTTCGGCGAGGTCTGCCGGTCCGCGGTCAGGGAGCCGTACGGGCCCTCCGCCCACACCCGTGTGCCGGGCCGCAGCAGGGACACGGCCGCACTGTGGTCGCCGAGCGCCTTGACCGTGATCCGCATCAGGTCCTGGCGCGGCGGCGCCGACAGCGAGTACGGCGTCGACGTCCAGCCCATGCCCTCGCCGAAGAACCGCCAGCGGAAGAACTGCCCCGGCCGTGCGTCCAGTTCGTGCAGGTGCCGGCCGCGCACGACGACCGAGTACACGCCCGGCGCCTCCCGGTGCACGGACTCGACCCGCAGCCGGTGCCGCAGGTTCAGCCGGACCGGCGCGAGGATCCGGAACCACAGCACCAGGGCCGCGACACCCAGGTACAGCGTGTACCAGGCGGCCGTGGCCCCCGCGTGCCCGTTGAACTCGTTGCCCAGCGTCAGCTGGTGGAAGAAGGCCAGGAACACGGCGAGGTAGGTGAGCAGGTGGACGTAGTACCAGAACTCGTAGCTCAGCCGCCGGCGGGCCGCGCGGGCCGAGGTGATGCCGACGGCGAAGAGGATGATCGTCCCGGCCGTGGCCTTCAGCATGTCCGGATAGTCCAGGACCACGGTGACCGTCTCGTGCCAGACCGAGGCGCGGTCCTGGGCCGCGTACCCGAGGAGGATCAGCACGACATGTGCGACCAGCAGGCAGACGGTGTACCGCCCGGCCATCGCGTGCCAGCGCGCCACCCGGTCGGACCCGATCCGCCGCTCCAGCAGCGGCACCCGCGCCATCAGGCCGACGAGCACCGCGCAGGCGTACCCGCACAGCAGTCCGGCGATCCGTCCGGCCCCGGTCAGCCAGCCCGCCGCGCCGACCACCGACCCGGTGTCCGCCCACCACAGGGCGACCACGGCCGCGGCCCCCGCCCACAGCAGCGCCAGCACGGCTCCCGCGGGGGAGCGCGGCCCGGCCGGCGCCACGGCCGGTGCCGTCCGTCGGTCGTACACGGTGGTCATATGTGGGTCCTTTCGCCTCTATGGGACGCAACTGTGCCGCCGTAACTTCTCAAGCCCCTCTGAACGGGCCCCTTCCGAGCCGGCTCAGAGGAAACTCAGAGCATCGCCCGCCGCCCATGGCCCCCGCGAGGGGCCATCCTGGTAGGGCGATGAACACCACCCGCTCCGGCCGCCCCGCCCTGACGCGCCCCGACGGCACCCCGCTGCGCGTCCTCGTCGTCGACGACGACCCGGACCTCGCCGAGGTGCTCTCCGGCGCCCTGCGCTACGAGGGCTGGCAGGTCCGCTCCGCCGCCGACGGCGCCTCCGCCCTCACCGAGGCCCGTGAGCTGATGCCGGACGCGGTCGTCCTGGACGTGATGCTCCCGGACACCGACGGCTTCGCGGTCCTGCGCTCCCTGCACACCGTGAAGCCGGACGTCTGTGTCCTCTTCCTCACCGCCCGCGACGCGGTCGAGGACCGTATCGCCGGCATCACCGCGGGTGGCGACGACTACGTCACCAAGCCCTTCAGCCTGGAGGAGGTCGTCGCCCGGATCCGCGGCCTGCTCCGCCGCGCGGGCATGGCCCGCCAGCTGGAGGAGGGCCCACGCCTCACCGTGGGCGACCTGATCATGGACGAGGACTCCCGCGAGGTCACCCGCGCGGGCGAGCTGATCGAGCTGTCACCCACCGAGTTCGAGCTGCTCCGCTTCCTGATGCGCAACCCCCGCCGCGTCCTCAGCAAGGCCCAGATCCTCGACCGCGTCTGGTCCTACGACTTCGGAGGCCGCGCCCATGTCGTCGAGCTGTACATCTCGTACCTCCGCAAGAAGGTGGACGCGGGCCGGGAGCCGATGATCCACACGGTCCGGGGCGCCGGATACGTCCTCAAGCCGGTCGCGTCATGACGCTCCTGCGACGCCTGCCATGGCCCCGCACCCTCCGGGCCCGGCTCACCGTCGGCCTGGTGGTGCTGCTGGCGATCAGCTGTGCCGCGGTCGGCGTGGCCGCCGTGATCGAGCTGAACGGCTTCCTGACCAGCCGCCTCGACCAGCAGATCGGCCAGGCGGGGAACCGCTTCCCGGAGAGCCTGGAACACGGCGGCAAGCTGCCGGACGACCACGACGGCGACGAGCACGGCGACACCCGCAGGCAGGCCACGGGCACGTTCGGCGCACGCCTGGTCGGGAGCACGGTCACCAACGCGGCGGTGGTGAAGCCCGGCACAGTCACCGACGTGCCCCTGACCTCCGGGGACAAGAAGCAGCTCCGTGTGGTCCCGAAGGACGGCAGGGGACACACCGTCCACCTCTCCACCCTGGACGCCTACCGGGTCATGGCCTCCCGGGGCCTCGACGGCGACATCCTGATCACCGGTCTGCCCCTGGAACCGGTGGAGGCCACCGTCCACCGCCTCGAACTGGTCGCCGGGATCGTCTTCGGCGCGGCCCTCACCCTCACCGGAGTGGCGGGCGCCGTGTGGGTCCGCTGGTCGCTCCGCCCACTGAGCCGTGTCGCGGCCACGGCCACCCGGGTCAGCGAACTCCCGCTGGCCAGCGGCGAGGTGGCGCTGCCGCCCCGGGCCCCGGAGTCCGACCCGCGCAGCGAGGTGGGCCAGGTGGCCGGGGCGTTCAACCGGATGCTGGGTCACGTCGAGGACGCGCTCACCAAGCGGCACGCGAGCGAGGAGCGTCTGCGCAGCTTCGCGGCCGACGCGAGCCATGAGCTGCGCACGCCGGTGGCGTCGGTCCGGGGCCACGCGGAACTGGCGCTGCTCCACCCGGGCCCGGTACCCCCGGAGATCACCCGAGCCCTCGAACGCATCGCGGCCGAATCGTCCCGCATGGGCGAGATGGTCGACGAAATGCTGCTGCTGGCCCGCCTGGACGCGGGGCGCCCGCTCGAACGCGAACCCGTGGACCTCACGATGCTGGTCCTGGACGCCGTCACCGACGCCCGCGCCGCGGGCCCCGACCACCGCTGGACCCTGGACCTCCCGGAGGAACCCCTCACCGTCCCCGGCGACGCCCACCGCCTCCACCAGCTCCTGGCCAACCTGCTGGCCAACGCCCGGCTGCACACACCTGCCGGCACAAAGGTCACGGTGTCCCTGGAGACGGAGGGCACCTGGGCCATCCTCAAGGTCCACGACAACGGTCCGGGCATCCCGGAGGACATCCAGCCGGGCGTCTTCGAACGCTTCACCAGAGCCGAACACCGCCGTCGTCCCGGTTCGGTGGGCGGCGGCGCGGGCCTGGGCCTGTCGATCGTGGCGGCGGTGGCGGAGGCACACGGGGGAGCGGTGGAACTCGAAAGCCGACCGGGATCGACCACGTTCACCGTCAGGCTCAGTACCGGATGATGGTGGTGCTTCCGCTCGTCGTGCCGATGGCGATGTGCGGCTTCTTCCCGGGAGACGCCCACCTGAGGATCGCCTGCATGGCGGATTGGGGCACCGACACACAACCGGCCGTCGCCCCACGCCCGTTGACGTGCAGGAAGATCCCGGCACCCCGCTGCCGCACCCGCCGGTGGTAGTTGAACCCGATCACCACCGCGTACGCGTACTGCGTCGCGTACGAGGCCAGGTGTTCGGACTCGGACGCCCGGCAGTCGGCCGGCCGTGGCTCGGTCCAACGGTTGTAGGACTTCGAGCCGTTGTCCTCGCACCACCACGAACTCCGGTGCACGGGCCGGTACTTGTACGACGTCCCGCTCGGCGCGGCCTTGATGCCGAACGCGAAGGGCAGGTCGTACAGCCCCGTAGGAGTCGTATAGGTGTTCTGCTTGCGGGAGGCTCCGTCGACAAGTCCCTTCGCCCCGAACCGCGCCGCCGCCGAACCGGCCTTCACCCACTGCCCGTTGCGCAGGCTCCACCAGGTGACCGTCCCGGTCGTCGCACTCGCCTTGGAGGCCACGGCGGTGATCAACTGCGTACCCCCGCCCGTGTCGGCCATCCGGGCGGGAAGCGGGGGACTCGCGGCAGGCGCGGCGGACGCCGCACCCAGTACAAGCACGGAAGCACACACCAACGCACCGGCGCCCAGAAGTGATCGCATGGCTCAGACCGTAGACGGCGGAAGCGGCAACGGCAGCCCGGGTAGCCCATCCAGTTCGTCGAGCACCACGGCCGCTCCGACGGTGGGGCGGCTTCAGCTGCCGGCGACCCGTGGCCGCCCCGGCCGGCGCATCATCGGGGCGGCCACAGCGCCTGTCACGTCACTTGGTGAGCGTGCAGGCGGCCAGGGAGTCGAGGCCGGTCGGCTTGGTCGAGGTGCGGCCGATCGCGATGGCGATCCGGTCGATGGTCGACTTCCGCTTGTCGGCCAGCGGGCCGAGGATCGCGTTCTGCACGAAGTTCGGTCCGCCCTGGCCGACCGTGGTCTGCAGCCGCTTGTTGGCCTCGTCGATCTGGGTCTGCAGGAGCGTCAGGTTCCGGGTGACCTCGGCCTGCGCGGAGGCGGGGATCGCGGGGAGCCTGGAGGCGACGTCCGGGCAGGTGATCGTGCCGACGGCGGCGGCGGTGCCGGACGCCCCGCTCGCCGCGGTGGAGGCGGAGGCGCTCGCGCTGGGCGTCGCGGCCGCACCGGAATTGGCGTTGCCCGTGTTGCCCGTACCCGCGTTGCCCGAGCCCGCACCCGCCGCGTTGAGCGTGCACGGCGCCAGCGCGTCCAGCCCCGTCGGCTTGGCCGCCGTACGGCCGATCGCGGTGGCGATGCGGTTGATCGTGGCCACGCGCTTGTCCTTGAGGGGGCCCAGGATGGCGTTGTTCACGAAGTTCGGTCCGCCCTGGCCCACCGTGTCGACCAGGCGCTTGTTGGCCTCGTCGATCTGGGTCTGCAGGAGCGTCAGGTTCCGGGTGCACCGACACCGAGGGGTCGTCCAGCGAGGGGATGCCGGACAGCAGGTCGT
>NZ_JBSFHA010000069.1:0-55972 GCF_053596855.1 Streptomyces sp. NPDC001617 | reverse complement strand
GTCGACGACGAAGGCTTCTTCACCGACCCCGGCCGGTGGACCGAACCGATGGCCGAGCAGATCGCCAAGGAACTCGGCATCGACACGGTGACCGACCGGCACTGGACGGTCATCCGCTTCATGCGCGCCCAGTACGCGGAGAAGGGCACCGGGCCCACGGTGCGGGTTCTCGGCAAGACCTCCGGCGTGGGCGTCAAGGAGCTCTACCAGCTCTTCCCGAAGGGACCGGCGAAGACCGCCGCGAAGATCGCCGGTATCCCCAAGCCCCGCGGCTGCATCTGAGGAGCGCACCCGTCATGGCCGACACCGCCACGATCGAGAAGGTCTCGATCATCGTCTCCAAGGGATCCCTGGAAGGGATCTACCCGGCTCTGATCATGGCCAACGGCGCCCGCGCCGAGGGCATCGAGGCCGACCTGTTCTTCACCTTCTTCGGCCTGGACGCCGTCACGAAGAAGCACTGGGAGCACATCAAGCTGGCCACCGTCGGCAACCCCGGCCTGCACCTGCCGACCCTGCTCGGCGGCATGCCCGGCGTCCCCGACCTCGTCACCCGTTACATGGAACGCAAGATGGACAAGCTCGACATCCCGCCGATCCCCGAGTTCATCGAGATGATCGCCGACACCGGCGCGGGCATCTACGCCTGCAAGGCGTCCGTGGACCTGTTCGAACTCGACAAGGACGACCTCGTCGAGCAGGTCCAGGGCATCATCACGGTGGGCGAGTTCTACGAGCATGCCGCCGGCGGCCAGATCATCTTCACCTGACCGCGGGCAGTCACCGAGGCGCGTCGCCCTCCCGCTCGGCCGCGGCGGCCTGGGCCAGCAGCAGCCGGGCCAGGTCGCGCGCCTCGTCGGCGGTGAGCGCCGCCCACACTCCCGGCTCGCCGCTCTGGTCCCGGCCCACGTCCAGGGCGACCCGGCTGATCGGCCGGTCCGCCACCGCCAGACGCAGGCGCCGCACCTCGATCCGGCGACCGCAGCCGGTCACCAGATGAGCGCCGTCGGCCGTGGGTGACCGGTCTCGTCCCGTGTCCGCCATCGGTCTCACGCCCTTCCTCCTCGATCAGGAACATACCGGCAGGGGTATTACGGACAGCGTCCTGGAATGGCCGATTGTTCCCGGGCGCGCGCCCTTGAACAGCGACCGTCCTTGATCCGTACCCCCAGGTGGAACAGCCGGTGAACGCGGAGACGGAGAGCCACGTGGTACTGCAGCGACCCCACGGACGCACGGATCGCCTCACGCCCGCCGTCCGCCTGATGCGCGGCGCGACCTTGGCCGGCGCCCTCGCCCTCCTCCCTCTGGCCGCCGCCTGCACCTCGGGGGAGGACGACGCCGCGGAGAAGCCGAAGGGGAGCGGACCGGCGGTGACCGCCGCCCCCGAAGTCGGAGTTGTGGCACCGGCCAAGGTGGAGGTGATCGCCGGCCTGATCGGCTGCAAGCCCAGGATCCGCGTCGACGCGAAGGAGCTGCGGCAGGGCGTGTGCCACACCAAGGCGGCCGACCGGGTCATCACCACCTTCCCCGAGGAGAAGTACAAGCTGGCCTGGCTCGACGCGGCCAGCGGGTACGGGGGAAAACACCTCGTCGGCTCGCGCTGGGTGGTCAGCGCGAAGCCGGAGGCGCTGGAGGCCTTCCGTAAGAAGCTCGGCGGGGAGATCCAGCAACTCCGCGGCTTCGGCCCGACCGCGTCGCGGTAGTCCGCTCAGCCGACCAGCGGGTAGTGACAGGCGACCTCGCGGCCCGAGGCGGTCCGGGTCAGCCGGGGGCGTTCGAGGGCGCACTGCTCGCGGGCGTACGGACAGCGGGTGCGGAAGGGACAACCCGTGGGCTTGTCCACGGGGTTGGGCACCTCGCCGGTGAGCACGATGCGTTCCCGGACCGGTGCGTCCGCCGTGAGCGTCCCGTCGTCGATGTCGGGCACGGCGGACAACAGCGCCTGGGTGTACGGGTGCGCGGGGGAGCCGTACAGCGCCTCCGTCCCGGCGAGTTCGACGATCTCGCCGAGATACATCACGGCGATCCGGTCGGAGACATGACGGACCACGCCGAGATCGTGCGCGATGAACACGTAGGTGAGTCCGAACTCCTCCTGCAGGTCCGCGAAGAGGTTCAGCACCTGGGCCTGGATCGACACGTCCAGCGCGGAGACGGGTTCGTCGGCGACGACGAGCTTGGGATCGGTCGCCAACGCCCGTGCGATGCCGATGCGTTGGCGCTGTCCGCCGGAGAACTCGTGCGGGTACCGGTCCAGATGAGCCGCGGACAGTCCTACGACGTCGAAGAGCTCGGCGACCCGGCGGCGGACGGCGGCCGCGTCGCCGTAGCGGTGCACGAGCAGCGGTTCCGCCACGATGTCCCCGGCGCGGCGGCGGGGGTTGAGGGAGGCCTGCGGGTCCTGGAAGACCAGCTGCATGCCGGGGCGGATCGGCCTCAGGCGGCGCGTGGACAGGGTCGAGATGTCCTGGCCGTCGAACTCGACGCGGCCACCGGTGAGTTCGGTCAGCCGGACCAGGCAGCGGCCCAGGGTGGACTTGCCGCAACCGGACTCGCCGACGATGCCGAGCGTCTCCCCGGTGCGCACCTCCAGCGACACACCGTCCACGGCGCGCAGGACTCGGTGGCGCCGGGTGAGGCCGTCCGCGCGCAGGGGATAGTGCTTGGTGAGGTCCGTGGCACGCAGGAGCACGTCACCGACGGGCAGCGCGGCCGGGTCCGTCGCCGCGATGTCCTGTGCCGTCACGAGGCCACCTCCGAGTCTGCTGTCCGGGTCGTCAGCCGCAGTGCCGCGCGCTGGTCGGGAGGCAGCCAGCAGGCGTCCCGGTGCGCGGCGTCGGCGCTGCCCGCGGACAGCACGGGCAGCTCCTCGCACCGCTCGTGCCGCAGTCGGCAGCGCGGCGCGAACGCGCAGCCCTCCGGCAGGCTCCCGGGCGCGACCGGCATGCCCGCGATGGTGGGCAGTCGCCGCAGCCGGGGTCCACCGACGCGCGGCACCGAGTCGAGCAGGCCCCAGGTGTAGGGGTGCCGTGGGCCGTGGAACACGGCCCGGCGCGGGCCCTCCTCGGCCGCCCGGCCGCCGTACATGACCAGCACCCGGTCGGCGATCTGCGAGATGACGCCCATGTCGTGGGTGATGAGCACGACGGCAGAGCCGCGCGTGTTCAACTCCCGCATCAGATCCAGGATCTGGGCCTGGACCGTGACGTCCAGCGCGGTCGTCGGCTCGTCGGCGATCAGCAGGGACGGGTCGCAGGAGAGCGCCATCGCGATGACCGCCCGTTGGCGCATACCGCCGGAGAACTCGTGCGGGTAGGCGTTCACCCGCGAGGCCGCGTCGGGGATGCCGACGTCGGAGAGCAGCCGCACGGCGCGGGCGTTCGCCTCCTTGCGGGATACCTGTTCGTGGGCGCGGATCTGTTCGGCGATCTGCCAGCCGACGGTGTACACGGGGGTCAGCGCGGTCATCGGGTCCTGGAAGACCATGGCGATCTCCCGGCCCCGTATCGCGCGCATCTCCTTGTCGGGCAGGGACAACAAGTCGCGTCCCCGGAAGAGGACTTGGCCCGAGACGGTCACGTTCGGGTTGGTCAGCAGGCGCAGCACGGCCAGCATCGACACACTCTTGCCCGAGCCCGACTCGCCCACGACACCGAGTATGTCGCCGGGCGCCACCGAGAGGGACAGACCGTCCACCACGGTGACGGAGCCTTGGCGGGTGCGGAAGGACACCCGCAAGTCGCGTACGTCCAGCAGGGGTTGGTCAGGCATGGCGGGCCCTCGGGTCGAGTCGGGCGTACAGGATGTCGACGAGCGCGTTGGCGAGGACCACGAAGAAGGCCGCGTACAGGACGGTGCCCATGATCACGGGCAGGTCCAGGTTCTGCAGGGCGTCGAAGGTGAGCTTGCCGATGCCGGGCAGGCCGAAGACCACCTCGGTCAGCAGCGCGGCCCCGCCCACCAGCGCGCCGAAGTCCAGGCCGAACAGCGACACGATCGGGATGAGGGAGCAGCGCAGGGCGTGGCGGATCAGGATCCTGCGCTCGGACAGGCCCTTGGCGCGGGCGGTGCGGACGTAGTCCTCACCCAGGGCGGTGACGACCTCGCCGCGCAGCAGGCGGGCGTAGATCCCGGCGTACAGCAGGGCCAGGGTCAGCCACGGGAAGAGCATGTGCAGGGCCCACTGGCCGGGGTCCTGGCTCAGGCCGACGTAACCGGGCGGCGGCACCCACGAGAACACCGAACTGTGCAGCTGTTTCTGGGTGATGAGGTTGACGACCTCACCGAGCCAGTAGGCCGGGAGGGAGACGCCGACCACGCCGACGAGCATGATCAGTGGGTCCGCGGCCTTGCCGCGCAGGGTGGCCGCGGCCGTGCCCATGACGATGCCGGCCACCATCCAGATCAGGGCGGCGCCGATGACCAGCGACAGGGTCACCGGGGTCGCCTGCACGATCTGCGGGATGACACGGGAACCGCGGTTGACGAACGACTCCAGGTCCCGGTCGACCAGCAGGTGACGCATCATCAGCAGATAGCGGACGGGCATCGGGCGGTCGAGGCCGAAGGAGTGGCGCACCTGGGCGAGCGTGGCCGGGTCGGCGTTGCGGCCCGCGATACGGGCCGCCGGGTCGACTCCCGGTGTGGCGAAGAAGATCAGGAACACCAGGACGCTGATCGCGAACATCACCAGCAGGGCCGAGCCGAAGCGCTTGAGCGCGAAGGAGAGCATCGGAGCGTCACACCCCTCCGCGCAGCCGGGCGCTCGGGTCGAGCGCGTCGCGCACCCCGTCGCCCAGGACGTTGAGTGCCGCCGTGGTCAGGGCGATCAGCAGACCCGGGGCGATCGTCACGGTGGGGCGGGTGTAGAGCAGCCCCAGACCGTCCTCGATGATCGTGCCCCAGCTGGCGTCGGGCGGCTGGACGCCGACCGACAGGAAGGACAGGGCCGACTCGGCGAGCATGGCCAGCGCGGTCATCAGGGGGACGAAGACGATCGCCGTCGGCAGGACGTTCGGCAGCACCTCGCGGCGCAGGATGCGCAGGGTGGGCGCACCCGAGCCGACGGCCGCGTGGATGAACTCCTTGTTGCGCAGCACCAGTACCTGCCCGCGCAACGGTCGTGCGATGTACGGGACATAGATCGCCGCGATGATCGCGACGGGCAGCCAGAGGCTTCCCGCGTCCACGGTGATCGGGCCGAGCCTGAGGCCGTTGGTGAGCAGGACCACCGACAGGGAGATGGCCAGCAGATACACCGGGAACGCCCAAATGACGTCCAGGACACGGGAGATGACCGCGTCCACCACCCCGCCCGCGTAACCGGCGACGACCCCGACCGCCGTACCGAGGGCGCAGGTCAGCAGGGCCGCGGTGAAACCGATGAACAGGCTCGTACGGCCGCCGTAGAGCAGGCGGGCCATCACGTCGCGGCCCTGGTTGTCGGCGCCGAGGAAGTAGTGGGCGGGGTCCCAGGTCGGGCCGATCGGCGTGACGCCCAGGCCGAGGCCGGTGCTGCTCGGGGTGAGCACCGGGACGGTCCTGCCGTCGACGACGGTGGTGCCGGAGACATGGGACTGGAAGGGGTCGGTGTGAGCGACATGGGCCGCGTACAGCGGTGCGCACAGGGTCGCCGCCACGACGATCAGCAGGACGACGGCCGCGGCCAGCGCCGACCTGTTGCGCGACAGGTCGGCGGCGGCCGTCCGCCAGGGGCCCGGCGAGCGCCGGGCCTCGGCGGCCGACGGGGGCAGGAGGGTGGTCACTTGACCCACAGCTGCCCGACCAGCATGTAGAACTGCTTGCTGAACTGGTAGTCGCCCACCCGCTTCGACGTGAAGTCGATGAGCTTGGGGTTGATGAGCGGGACGACCGGCGACTCGCCCATGATCTGCTGGTCGATGGCGCCCCACTGGGTGTTGGCGCTCTTCGCGTCGGTCTGCGCGGACTTCAGCGCGGACTGCATCTTCGCGTCGACGCCCTTGTCGCAGAACCCGGAGATGTTGATGCTGGAGTCGCTGCCGGGGTGGAACGAGGCGCAGGACAGCAGCACGTTGAGGAAGTCCGAGGCCGCCGGATAGTCCTGGTACCAGGACGTCAGCGCCAACTGCACCTTGTTCTTGGTGTTCTGGATGTAGGTGAACTGGATGTTCCCCGACAGCGGCTTGAGCTTCGCCTTGTAGCCGAGCTGGGTGAGCAGGCTCTGCAGGTACTGCCCGATCGACTTGTTGACGTCGTCGTCCTGGGTGACGATGCCGACCTCCTGCCCCGCCGTACCGGACTTCTTCACCAGCGCCTTGGCCTTGGCCAGGTCCGCGGCCGTCCAGGTCTTGCCGCCGCCCTTGGTGTAGTCGCACGAGTCGACGTGTCCGGGGAAGCCCGGCGGCAGGATCGTGCACGCGGGGGAGGCGAGGTTGGTGCCGCCGTACAGCCGCACCACGGCGGACCGGTCGACCGCCCAGTTGATCGCCTGGCGCGCCATCTTGTTGTTGAACGGCGCCATGTTGACGTTCAGCGTGGCGTACCAGAACGCGGTCAGCGGGTTCACATGCGCCTGGGAGGTGTACTTGGTGCCGATCTCGTTGAGGCGGTCGGCGGGCGGCGGGTCGTACATCCAGTCCGCCTGGCCGTTCTCGACGGCGGTGACCTCGGACTCGACGGTCTGCCCGAAGGTGTAGTCGATGACGTCCGGGTAGCCCTGCGGCTCGGCCTCGCGCGACCACTCCCTGAAGTGCGGGTTGCGGACCAGTTTCAGCTCGCGGTTCGGGTCGTAGGAGGCGGCCATGTACGGACCGGTGGTCGGCAGTGGCTTGGTGCCGGCGTCCTTCGTGGGCGAGTCCTCGGGGAGGATGCTGGCGTGCGGGACGGCGAGTTTGTACTCGAACTCCGAGTCCGGAGCGGTCAGGTTGACGGTGACCGTGTTCGCCTTCGCGTCGCCGATCACGCCTTTGGACAGGGTGCAGGAGGCGGGCTTCTTCAGGCAGGCGTCCGCGCCGACGATGCCGTTGTAGAAGGTGCCGGCGGTCGGGCTGGAGACCTTGAAGATGCGCTGGAAGGACGCCACCACGTCGTCGGTCGTGAGTGCCTTGCCGTTGGAGAACGTGATGCCCTTGCGGAGCGTGAAGGTGTACGTCTTTCCGCCGTTGGTCACCTTCGGCAGCGCGGCCGCCAGATCCGGGACGACGGTGAACGACTCCTGCCCGCCGACCTTCTTGAACGACAGCAGTCCGTCGTACAGCGACTGGTACAACTGCCAGTACTGGAGCGTGTAGTTGACCTGCGGGTCGAAGCTGCCCGCCGCCGCGTGGGCGACCAGCTTCAGGGTGCCGCCCTTGTGCTGCGGCTGGAAGGCGGACGCTCCCGAACCGGAGGAGGACGCGCTCGGGTCGGAGGAGGAGCCGCTGCCGGAGGACGAACAGGCGGCGGCGGTGAGGGCGAGAGCGACGGTGGCGGCGGCGAGCACGCCCCGTCTCGTGCTGCGGGACATCGCGATGAACTCCCGTCGGGGGAACGGACGTTGGTTCGGCCGATGGACTCTCGACCGATGGAGTCTCAGTCGGTGGAGTCGAGGAATTCGCCCACGACCCGGAGGTAGAGCTCCTCCTCCTCGACGTGCGGCATATGGCTGGAGTGCTCGAACATGTGCCAGCGCACGTCGGGGATGTGGTCGGCGAAGGGCTTGAGGGTGTCGGGAGTCGCCTCGTCGTACCGGCCGGACACCAGCAGGGTCGGCGCCTCGACCAGGTGCAGCCGGTCGATGACGGACCAGTCCTTGAGCGTGCCGACGACATGGAACTCGTTCGGCCCGTTCATGGTGTGGTAGACGGTCGGATCGGCCGCGATGTTGTCCCAGGTCGCCTGCACTTCGGGCGGGTTGGGGGTCAGGCGGCACACATGGCGACCGTTGAAGACCTGCTCGGCGGCGCGGTAGTCGGGGTGGTCGGTGGTCCCGGCGGCCTCGTGGGCGAGCAGGGTCTGCTGGACCTCCGGCGGAAGCGCGGCCCGCAGTTCGGCGGCTGCGTTCAGCCAGAGCTCCATGGACGCGGGGGAGTTGGCGATGACCAGCCCGCGCAGCCCGGCCGGACGGCGTACCGCGTGCTCGGCGGCGAGCATGCCGCCCCAGGACTGACCGAGCAGGTGGTAACCGTCGGCGATGCCCAACTCCGCGAGCAGGGTGTCGAGTTCGTCGAGGAAGAGCTGGACGGTCCAGAAGTCGGCTCCCCGGTCGGGCAGATGGGTGGACAGCCCGGTGCCCAGCTGGTCGTAGTGCACCACCTGCCGGCCCTGGTGGGCGATGCCCGCGATGCTGAGCGTGTAGTGGTGACCGGCTCCGGGGCCGCCGTGCAGCACCACCAGGGGTGTTCTGCCCGGCTCGCCCGTGATCCGGTACCAGGTGGAATGTCCTTTGAAGTCGACGGTTCCGGTGTGGTTCGGTTCGGGGATCGCCACGAAGGATGCCTCCCAGACCGGCCGTGAGGATCGGGCCGCAGTCTGAAACGAGTTGGGTGTGCCGGGATGGATGAGATAGTGATTGGGTAAATGGTCAGCGCACAAGACCTTTTGGCGGTGCGAGGAGAAGACGTAACGGCGTGTTAACGCAGCCCGTTCGCGTTAACAGAACCGGCGATCGAGGGGGAGTCAGCTGACATCCGTACCTGAGGCAACCGAACCCGGAGGCGAGTTCTCACGGGTGCTCGACCGTGTCCTCCTCGGCGGGGCGCCCTCGCCCGAACTGCGCCCGGTGCGCGTCGCCTCCGCCGTCGACGAGGTCGCCGACCGGCTGCTCACCGCGATCGCCGTAGGGGACTTCCTGCCGGGCGAACGGCTGCCGGTCGAGCGGGAGTTGATCCAGCTGCTGCGGGTCAGCCGCCCCACCGTGCGCGAGGCCGTCGCCCGCCTCCAGGCCGTCGGCGTCGTCGAGATCCGGCGCGGCCGCAATGGCGGGGCCTACGTCCGCGACAGCTGGACCGAGTCGACGGCGGCCGCGGTGCGGCACACGCTGGTGCCCCGCTGGGAGGAGTTCGAGCAGCTCTTCGACCTGCGCGGGCTGGTGGAGGGCATGGTGGCCGCGACGGCGGCCCGGCGCCGGCGTCCGAAGGACCTCGACCCCATGCGGGACGCCCTGACGGCGTACCTGTCCGCACGCACCCCGCGCGACGAACAGACCGCGGACAGCGCCTTCCACCAGGCCGTCCGCGCCGCCACCGGCAACCCGCAGATCGTCATGCTCAGCCGCGACCTGCTGGCGCGGATCAGCCTGGGCTTCCCGGTCGAGCCCTGGGGCAAGGGCGAACGCACCCACTTCCACCGGGCGAGCCACGACCACAAGGCGCTCTACGAGGCCATCGCGGCCGGCGAGCCCGAGCGGGCGGAGGAGATCGCCCGCGAGCACTTCACGATCAGCGCCGACATGATCCGCGAGGTACTGGCCCGGGTACGGGCCGTGGAGCCGTCCTGACGCTCACGCTCCGGGGGCCCGGCGGGGGCGCAGGATCATGTGCCCGCGCTCCGGCGCGGCCGCCATGGCGAAGGAGAAACGATCCGCCTCCAGGCAGAGCGAGACATCGTCGGGATGGATGCCCCGGTGGCCACGGCGGACGCCCGCCACGAGTTCGGCGGCGTGCGCCGAAGCCGCGGCACGCCCGAGGTACGGCGCCGCACTCGGCGTACGCCCCGCGGCGAGCTCGGCGATGTACTCGGCGCAGGCGAGGTCCTCCTCGGCCCTCCCGTCGTCACCGGTGATCACGAACGTCACGTGACGCACCCGCTCGGCACGCAGGACCTCGGCGGTCGCCGCGGCGACGGTGAAGCCGGCACACAGCAGCAGCGGGGCGGACTCGGCGGCCAGGGCGCCGGTGGTTCCGTTCGTGGTCTTCTGCACGAGGGTGCGCCCGCCGAGGTCCAGGGCTCGCACCGCGGCGGGCGAGTTGACCGTGTCGAAGCCGGGTGCGGGTGGCCCGTCCTTGAGCGTGATGAACTCGGGGTGGCCGGCCTTGAGGCCGCGAGCCTCCTCCAGCGACCCGGCCAGGACGATGCTGTCGGCCCCTCCCGCGAACGCCCAGGAGGCGGTGGTGAAGGCGCGCAGGACGTCGATCACGACGACGGCGGCGGCGGAGGGGACCTGCGTGAGCCCGGCGATACCGGTGAAGTGAGACTCCATCCCGACATGATCATCCAATGCGGCCGTGGGAGTTGTCGATTTCGCTGGCCTCCCTTCGTGTAGACACTGAAGGACCCGCGTCGAAAGAAGGGCTGTGATGACGATGACCGGGGTATCCACGCTGCTCGGCGGCCGTGGTCTGGTGGAGTCGCCCCGCTGGCACGGCGGACGGCTGTACTTCTCGGACTGGTCCGCCGGCGAGGTCGTCGCCGTCGACCCGGCCGGGCGCGACGAGGTCGTCGCGCGGGTGGCGGCGCTGCCGCTGTGCACCGCCTGGCTTCCCGACGGCCGACAGCTGATCGTCTCCTCGGCGGACGGGCTGCTGCTGCGCCGCGAGCCCGACGGCCGTCCGGTCACCCACGCCGATCTCGGTATGCCGGGCTGGAACGACATCGTGGCGGACGGCCGCGGCAACGCCTACGTCAACCGAGCCGGCTTCGACCCGATGGCGGGGGAGGACGTCAGACCCGGCACCGTGCACCTGGTCACACCGGACGGCTCGGTGCGCGAGGTGGCCGACGACATCGCCTTTCCCAACGGCATGGCGGTGACGGCGGACAACTCCACCCTGATCGTGGCCGACTCCTACCGCCACCGGCTCGTCGCCTTCGCGGTCGAGCCGGACGGCACGCTGTCGCACCGCCGGGTCTGGGCCGACCTGGGCGAGGGCACCCCGGACGGCATCTGTACCGATGCGGAGAACGCCGTCTGGTACGCCGACGTCCCCCACCGCCGCTGCGTACGCGTCGCCGAAGGCGGCACGGTCCTGCAGACGGTGACGCTGGATCGAGGAGCGTTCGCCTGTGCGCTCGGTGGCCCCGACGGCAGGACGCTGTTCATCACGGCGGCCCGCTGGCAGGGCATGACGGAGGCCGAGATGGTGGCACCCGGCAGCGGTCAGGTGCTCGCCGTGCCGGTCGAGGTGCCGGGAGCGGGTTGGCCGTAGGAACCGACCCGCTCAGAGGAACGGCGTGCCCGCGTCGAGCCCCGACAGCACCCGGCCGTACAGCTCCAGATTGGTCGCCGGGTTGACGAACGAATGCAGGTTCAGGGCCTGCACATCGCGCACCGCCCGCTGGACGGGAACCTCCCGGTGCAGGGACGAGGCCCCCGAGGCGGAGGCGACCAGATCGACCGCCTCCTTGCACAGTCGTGCCACATAGCCGCTCTGTGCCCTGATCCTCGCGCGTTCCTCCTCCGAGTACGGCTCGCCGGCCTCGATACGGGCGACGAAGTCGCCGGTCATCAGCTCCGCGCAGGAGAGCTTCAACGCCGCCTCGGCCGCCTGGAGATGGGTGACCGTCGCCTCGTTCTGCCGCTGGTGGAAGGTGTACGTGATACCCCGCCGATGGATCCGCTCGGTGAACTCCGCCAGCGCGCCCCGCGCCAGACCGAGGGCGTTCGGTGCCGTCCAGGCGCAGAACATCAGCAGGACCGGCATCCGGTAGAACCGGTCGTCGGCGTTCGCCTTCGAGGGGAACTCGCCGCCGAGCAACGGGCCGACCGGCAGCACACGGTGCGCCGGCACGAGGACGTCCCGGGCGACGACGCTGTTGCTTCCGCTGCCGGCCAGCCCGGTGACGTACCAGTCGTCGAGGATCTCCAGCTCCGTCATCGGTACGGCGGTCCACAGCACCTCGGGCGGGCCGTCCGCGGACTCCACCCGGGCGGTCAGCAGATGCCAGTCGGCGTGCCGGCAGCCCGTGGCGAAGCCGGAGGTGCCGTTCACGACATAGCCACCGTCCACGGCGACCGCGGTGGCGTCCGGCACGAGCGTGCCGCCGACCCGGACGTCGGGGCTGGTGAAGATCTCGTCCTGCGCCTCGTCCGGAAAGAGCGCCGCGATGAAGGAGCAGCCCGCCTGGATCATCGCGGCGAAAGCGGTCGAGCCGCATGCGGTGGCCATCTCGGTGATGGCGTCGACCTGGGTGTGCAGCGCTGTCTGGTAACCGCCGTACCGTCGGGGCACGTTCATCCGGTAGACCCCGGCCTCCGTCAGCGCGGCGACGACCTCGTCCGGCACCCGCCGCTCCTGCTCGGTGCGCAGCGCCTGCTCGCGGATGAACGGACGCAGGGCGCGCAGGTGCTCGACGAGGTGGGTGTCGGACGAGGGTGCTGACGGCGGAGCCATGGCGGACCTCCGGGCAGGCACGAAACGGGACATCACCGTCGCGCGGATCGCCTGGAGTGTCAACGCCGTCTGACGCAAGGGGAGTTGACCTTTCCTGTGGGGTGTTCTCAGAACAGTGCGGGTACCGCCGCCTCGATGAGATGCGGACCCGGCTCGGCGAGGGCCCTGCGCAGCTGGACGGTGAAGTCGTCGGCCGTGGTCGCGCGGGTCGCCGGCACGCCCATGCCCCGGGCCAGGGCCACGAAGTCGAGGCCCGGCCGGGACAGGTCGAGCAGATCGCGGCGGGCGGGGCCGTCCGCGGCCGTGCCGAGGCGCTGGGACTCCATGGTGAGGATGGCGTACGCGCTGTTGGCGAAGATCACGGTGGTGATGTCGAGGCCCTCGCGGGCATGGGTCCACAGGGCGGAGACGGTGTACATCGCGCTGCCGTCGGCCTCCAGGCACAGCACCGGGCGGTCCGGGCAGGCGAGTGCGGCTCCGGCGGCGAGGGGCAGGCCCTGGCCGATGGCGCCGCCGGTGAGCGTCAGCCAGTCGTGGCGGGGCGCACCCGCGGTGGCCCCCGGGAGCCAGAGGCCGGAAGTGTTGGCCTCGTCCACCACGATCGCCCCCTCGGGCAGCAGGGCGCCCACGACCGCCGCGGCGTTCTCGGCGGTCAGTGCGCCGGTCGGCGCTGCGGGGCGCCCGGCGGGCTGGAGCACCGCGGGCGTGTCCGCCGCGACCGCCTCGGCCAGCTCCCCCAGGGCCGCGGCCGCGTCGTCGGCGGCCGTGGCCAGGGTGTGGACGGTGCAGGCGTCGGGCGCGAGCAGACCGGGCAGGCCCGGGTGGGCGAAGAACGACACCGGGGAGGCCGCACCCGCCAGCACCAGGTGCCGTACGCCGTCGAGCTGGGCCATCGCCCCCTCGGCGAGGTAGCCGAGCCGCTCCACGGCGGGCAGGCCCGCGCCGCGCTCCAGGCGGGCCGGGAAGGTCTCGCACAGCAGCCGGGCACCCGTGGCGGCGGCGATCCGGCCCGCCGCCAGCAGCGAAGGTTCGCGGGTGGCGGGCCCGCCGAGCAGGAGCGCGGCCGGCTCGCCGGTGCGCAGCGCCTCGGCCACCTCGGCGACGGTCTGCGCGGGCACGGTCGCGGGCGGCGGGGCCGGGATCGGCGGCGCGGGCCGGCCCCCGTCCGACCAGGAGACATCGGCCGGCAGGATCACCGTCGCCACCTGCCCGGGCGCACCGGTGGCGGCGGCCACCGCCTCCGCGACGACTCGGCCGGCCGTGGCGGGGTCGTCGCAGCGGCCCACCCAGCCGGAGACGGTCCCGGCCAGCGCGTCGATGTCCGACTCCAGCGGAGCGTCGTACTTCTTGTGGAAGGTCGCGTGGTCGCCGATCAGGTTCACCAGCGGGGTGGCGGCGCGGCGGGCGTTGTGGAGGTTGGCCAGGCCGTTGCCGAGGCCGGGGCCGAGGTGCAGCAGGGTGGCGGCGGGGCGGCCGGTCATCCGGCCGTGGCCGTCGGCCGCGCCGGTGGCCACGCCCTCGAACAGACAGGGCACGGCCCGTAGTCCCGGCTCGTCGTCGAGGGCGGCCACGAAGTGCAGTTCGGAGGTGCCGGGGTTGGCGAAGCAGATCCCGACACCGCAGTCCAGGAGGGTGCGGGCCACGGCATGGGCACCGTTCACGGTGATTCCGCCTTTCACGCGCTCAGTCGAAGAGGATCCCCGGGTTGAGGATCCCGTCGGGGTCGAAGGCGTGCTTGATGCGGCGCATCAGTTCCACCTTGGCGGGGTCCTCCAGTTCGAGGAAGTACCGCTTCTTGGTCGTACCGATGCCGTGCTCGCCGGAGATCGCCCCGCCCAGGGCCGCGCCCGCGCGGAACAGCCGCCGCAGCACCGCGTCGCGCCGCTGCGGGTCGGGCTGGAAGACGGCCAGGTGCACATTGCCGTCGCCGGCGTGTCCGCAGCCGGTGATGACCGACCCGCTGTCGCGGGCGATGACGTCCGCCTCGGCGAACAGCGCGGGCAGCGAGGCGCGGGGGACGACGATGTCCACGACCTCGTCGGCACCGGCCGCCTTCGAGGCCCAGAACGCCCGCTCCCGCGCCTCCATCAGATCGCGCGCGGCGGCCGCGGGCAGTACGTACACATCGGCCGCGCCCAGGCCGAGCAACTGCTCTCCGAGGCCTTCCACCTCGGCTTCGAGCCGCTCGGCGGACCGTTCTTCCAGGAGTACGACCAGATAGGCCAGGGCGGTCCGGCGGACCTGCTCGGGGATGCCGAGCTCCAGCTCCTGCCGGGCGGTCATCGCCGCCATCGTGAGCATGTCGACGTACTCCAGGGCCAGCGGGTCGAGGCCCTCGGCCAGCAGTCGCGGCACGGCGCGCGAGATCTCCTCGGCGGAGGCGAAGGGCGCGAGAACGGTCCCCCGGTGCCCGGACCGGGGCCGCAGCCTCAGGGTCGCCTCGGTGACCAGGGCCAGGGTGCCCTCGGAGCCGACGACCAGCTGGGTCAGGTCGTAGCCGGTGCTGGTCTTGACGTACTTTCCGCCGCCGCGCACGATCTCGCCCGAGGCGAGGACGGCCTCGACGCCGAGCACATGATGGCGGGTGACGCCGTGCCGCACGGCGTGCATACCGCCGGCGTTGGTGTTGACGGTGCCGCCGACCGTGGCGCTCTGCTCGCCCGGGCGCACCGGGTAGCAGAGGCCCAACGGCTCGGTCCGACGGTCGAGTTCGGCCAGTGTGACCCCGGGCTGCACCACGGCGACATGGTTGGCGGTGTCGATCTCGACGATCCGGTCCATCCGCTCGAAGGACACGACGATCCCCTCCGCGCGAGGAACGCAGGCCCCGCACAGGCCGGTCCCCGAGCCCCGCGGCGTCAGCGGAATCCGCTGCGCGGCGGCCACCGCCACGATCCCCGACACCTCCGCCGCGGTGGCGGGGCGCACCACATACGCGGGCGGCTGTGCCACGGCGGTCAGCGACTCGTCGTGACCGTACTGCGCCGGAACGCGCTCCCCGCTCAGAACGTGCTCCGGCCCCACCACCTTGGCCAGCAGCGATCCGATGTCGGTCATGATCCGGTCCCCTCGACGACGGTGACGTGCTGCGTGCGGTCCGCAGCCGTGCTCGCCATCATGGGTCCGTGGCCGCCGATCACGGACCGGCCCAACAGGCCCTGTCGAAAGGCCAGTTGGCCCCGTGGGCCGGTCACCGGGTGACCGGCAGCCCGTACACCCCGTACACGGCGGAACAACGTGCCGTAGACGACCTGGAGTTCGAGACGGGCCAGGGGCTGGCCGAGGCACTGGTGGACGCCGAAGCCGAAGGCCATGTGGCGGCGCGTCTCCTTCAGGGTGGGGGAAGGGGAGCCGCCGTCATGCAAACCCACGAACCTGACAACTACCAGTCAGTGAACTGACAGCGGATCGATGTGGCCGGATATCGGCCGTGATCCGCTGCCGTCACTGCTCCGGCGCATCGAGCCGCGGTGTGACGGCGGGCGGGGGCCCATCCGTGGTGGGGCGCCGACGGCCCGCTCGCACCCGACCGTGCGCAACTCCGCGCCGCCCGGCAGCGCATGCTCGCGCTCGCCCCGGCCCTGATCGTGCCGGGTCACGGCACACCCTTCCCACCCTTCGGCGCCACACCGGTGCGAGCCGGGCGGCGCCGTACCGTCAACCGGTGGCGTCGACGGGCTCCCACTCCGCCTCGGGATCGAGCGGCAGGCCGGGCCGGTCGCGCTTGAACGCCGCGGCCTGCTCCTCGACCTTCGGCAGCGCGTGGTCGGGCGCGCCGAAACCGCGGAACAGGGTCGCGCAGTACTCACGGGCCAGATAGGTCGCGTCCCACTGTCCGTCCGGCCTGACCCACTGATAGGTGTGGTTGTGGAGGTTGAGGAACTGCAGGGTGGCCAGCCGCGGCGGCAACGCCCGGAAGGTGCCCTGGTCGACGGCCTCCGCGAGCAGCCCCGAGATCAGGTCCTCGAAGTCGGAACGCTGGCCCAGCAGGGTCTTCAACTCCGGGCCGCTGAGGCTGCGGTAGTCGTGCTCGTAGACCCAGATGTGGTCCAGCCTGCGGAAGATGATCGTCAGCAGCGACTCCGAGAGCAGCCGCAGCCGCAGCAGGGGGTCGGTGTCGAGCTCCGCGATCTGCCGGGTGCGGGACAGCAGCGGCCCCATCACCCGGGACTGGATCTCGACGAGGAGGTTCTCCTTGGACCCGATGTAGTAGTACAGCGCGCCCTTGGCGAGCCCGACCGCCCGGCCCAGGTCGTTGATGGACGTCGCCGCGTAGCCCTGCCGGGCGAACAGCTCCGCCGCGACGTCGATGATCTTCTGTCGTCTGACCTCGAAGCCCGGTCCATGGCCCGGCGGTCGTGGCATGAGTCCTCTCCCCGCTTGATGTGACGAACGGCCGACCGAACCGACTCCCGGGGCCACGTCGGACGCGCTTGCGCACATCCGGGGGAAGTGGACGCCGGGACATCACTCGGTTCGCTCGACCAAACGGTACGTTAAAAGACGGAGCTCAGGCGGGACAGTGAGGAGTGGCGCATGACCACGGTAGGTATTGCCACCGGTGCCGGTCGCGGGACGGGAGAGGCATGCGCGCGGCGCCTCGCCGACAGGGTGGACGTTCTGTTGCTCGCGGACCGCAACGAGGCGGCCGTGGCGGCCGTCGCGAAGGACCTGTCCGGCTCCGGCAGGAAGGCCGTCGTCGAGCCGATCCGTGTGGACGTCACGGATCCGCAGGACCTCGCCGCGCTGGCCGGGCGGGCCGGTGAACTCGGCACCCTGCGGGCGGTCGCGCACGCGGACAGCGTCGAGCCGGAGGACGCCGACTGGCGCGGGATCATCGAGGTCGACCTCGTCGGAACCGCCCTGCTCGCCGAGGCGCTGCGCCCCCTGGCCACCGCCGGCACGGCCTTCGTGTACTGCGCCTCGGTGTCTCCGCTGATCGCCCACGTCGAACCCGACCCGGTGGTCGCCGCCGTCCTGGACGACCCGGCGCAGGACGAGTTCCTCGACCGCATCCGCGAGGCGATCGGCCCGGCCGTCGAGGACCCCGCGTGGGCCTACCCGTGGGCGACCTACGGCGTGCAGCGCTTCACCCGGGCCGAGGCGGTCCGGCTCGGCCCGGTGGGCGCCCGTGCCTGCTCCGTGTCGCCCGGGGCGATCGACACCCCGCAGACCCGCCTGGAGGCGGCGCGGCACAAGGCCGTCCAAGAGCTCATCCAGCGCACCCCGCTGGGCCGCACCGGCCGCTACGAGGAGGTCGCCGCCGTCGCCGCGTTCCTGCTGTCGGACGAGGCGAGCTTCGTCAACGGCGTCGACATCGTCGTGGACGGGGGCCTGTGCGCGGCGGTGCGGGACGAGTAACAGCTCCAGGTGTGTGTGATCTAGGTCACATATGCGCCCGAGTGGGGTGGCCTTCGCCGTGGCACCCCCGGGTGACCTCCCGGCGTCCGTCGAAGTGCGTCCCGCAACCGCTTCACCCTGCGTAATCAGCTGAAACATCTTCATGGGTCGCGCGATCGCACGCGATCTGCCCCCCGAATTTCTACGCGCGTAGTGGACTGATCGTCCTAATCGCGTGGGTGGGCGTGCTTACGCGTTCCCTTGACCCCGATCGACTGGCTCGGTTTCATACCTATCCGGCTTGCAGCCCCACCGGCGTTCCCGCTGCGCTCCGCCAACTCCCCAGCCTGCCCTGGCGTGTTCCCGCATGCCCGGGCCGCTCCGCCGTGCCCTGCGCCACCCCGGAAAGGAAATACCCGGTGCCCCCGTTCCCCACCCCAGCCCAACTCCACAGCCGTGCCGTCCGATGCGAGTGGGCGAGGTGAGCCGACACCGGGTCAAGTCCGCGCGGACCAAGGTCAACGCCGGTCGCGGCCGCAGTATTCGGGCATCGCTCATCGCCCTCGCGGTGGTCCCGGCGGCGGCGATGGCCCTGCTGTGGGCCAGCGGCTCGGCCGTACAACTCGACCAGTGGCACAAGGCGGAACAGGTCGGGAGTTCGGCGCGGACCACGTATGCCCTCGTGCCCGCCATCGGCGCGTTCCAGGAGGAACGGCAGCTGACGGTCCGTCGGCTCTCGTCGCACGGCGACAGCAGCGCCCTGGAGGCACAGCGCCGCCGGACCGACGCGGTACTCGCCGCTTTCCGCAAGGCGGATTCCGCTTCCGCGGGCGACGGTTCCGCGCAGTATCGGGACCAGCTGGTCGTCGTACGGAAGCGGCTGGCCGATCTGATCGCCGAACGGACGGTCGTCGACAAGGGGAAGACGACCCGGCAGCACGCCTACGACGTCTACTCCGAAGCCGTGGCGTCCGTGCTGAATCTCTTCGGAATGCTCAACACCGACAGCGGCGACGGGGCCACCGCGGCCGACGCCGGTCACGCCCTGGCGTTCATGCGCGCGACGGAGGCACTGGCGCAGGAGGAGACGATCCTCGACGGGGCCCTCGCCACCCGGCAGTTGAGCGTACGGGAGCGGACCGACCTGACGGCCGCCGCCGCCGTCCGCGCCTCCGTGCTGTCCAACGAAGTGGCGCCGTACCTGCCCACGGACCTGCGCGGGGCGCTCAAGAGGGTCATGAGCGGCCGGGACTGGGCCGCGATGAGCGCCTTGGACACCGCCGTCACCGACGCGACCACGGTGAAGGACGGCACGATCGAAGTCCCCCGTGCCACGGCCGACCGCGCCTCCGCGCCAGGGCGTGTCTCCACCGACGTGCGGGACGTCCAGAACCGGTATCTGTCCACGGTCACCGGCAACGCCCACGACCGGACCCGCACGCTGCTCTACCGGGTGCTGCTGGGCAGCGCGCTCGCCCTGGCGGCGGTGCTCGCCGTCGCCTTCCTCTCCTGGCGCATCACCCGCTCGCTGCTCGGCCGTATGGCCCGCCTGCGCACGGAGACGCTCGAACTGGCCCAGGACCGACTGCCCGAGCTGATCACCCGCCTGCGCGCCGAGGGCAGCCGGGCCGATGTCGACCAGTTGCCCGAACTCGACTACGGCACCGATGAGTTGGGCAAGGTCGCCGAGGCCTTCAACAGCGCCCAGCGGACCGCCGTGAACGTCGCGCTGGAACAGGCCTCCCTGCGCGAGGGAGCCCGGCTGGTCTTCCACAACATGTCGCGTCGCATCCAGATCCTGGTGCACCGTCAGCTCACGGTGATCGACGCCATGGAACGCAAGGAGCAGGACCCGCAGCTGCTGGCCGACCTCTACCGCGTCGACCATCTCGCGACCCGGATGCGGCGCAACGCCGAGAGCCTGACCGTCCTGTCCGGCGCGGCCCCGCGGCGCCGCTGGAAGCAGGCGGTGCCGCTCGCGGACCTCCTGCGCAGCGCGGTCTCCGAGATCGAGGGCTACGCCCGCGTGGTGGTCGAACCGATGCCACCGATCGCGGTGGCGGCTCCGGCCGTCGGCGACGCGATCCATCTGATGGCCGAGCTGATCGAGAACGGTGTCACCTTCTCCCCTCCGCACACGGAGGTCCGGGTCCGGGCCCTCCCGGTGGCCCAGGGGTACGCCGTCGAGGTGGAGGACCGGGGCCTGGGCCTGTCGGCGGAGGAGTACGACGCGGCGAACGTCCTGCTGCACGACCCGAAGGACTTCAGCTTCACCGCGCTGGGCGAGGACCCGCGGCTGGGCCTCTTCACGGTCGGACACCTGGCGCAGCGGCACGGGATCACGGCCGGCCTGCAGGCCTCGTCGTACGGCGGAACGCTGGCCGTCGTCGTCCTCCCGCACGCCCTCACCGAGCCGGCCACCGAGACCGTGCCGCCCCTGGACCCACGGGCGGAGCGCCATCTGGCCTCGGTCGCCGGCTCCGTGGGCGCGGGTACGTCGCCGGGTGGTCTGCCGAGGCGCACCCGCGCAGCAGGGCAGCATCCCCGAACGGCACCCCCGGAAGGTGGTCCGCCCCGCGTCGCGGTACCTCCGGACGGGGCCGCCCCCGTCGCCGGACCTCCCCAGGGGGCCCCTTCTCCGCAGCCCCGTACCGGTCGCCCCAGCCGTCTCCCGCGCCGGGTGCGCCAGGCCAACCTCGCGCCGCAGCTGAGGACAGGGCCCGTGGAACCGGACGGCGAGTCCGAGCGCGCCCGGCAGGCCCCGGAGCGCAGGCCGGAGCAGGCGCGCTCGATGCTCGCCGCCCTGCGGGACGGCACCCGCCGGGCCAGGGCCCAGGAGGAAGTCCCCGAACCCGTCTGGCCCTCGGTCCCGCCCGAGCGGCGTCCGCTGCCCACCCGTCCCCGCCCCACGAGGAGCACCCCATGACAGCGACCAACACCACCCAGGACGGACTGGCCTGGCTCCTGGACAGTCTGGTCGAGCGGATCCCCGAGACCCTGCACGCCATCGTCCTGTCGGAGGACGGGCTCCTCGTCGGCGCCTCCGAGGCCCTCGAACGAGCCGACGCGGAGCAGCTCGCCGCCATCGCCTCCGGCGTCCACTCCCTGGCGCAGGGCACCAGCCGGCACTTCGGCGGGGGACGGGTGCAGCAGACCGTCATCGAGATGGACGACCTCTTCCTCTTCGTCACCACCGCGGGCGGCGGTGCCCGGCTCGCGGTCCTCGCCACCTCCGCGGTGGACGTCGGCAACGTCGGCTACGAGATGACCATGCTCGTCCGTCAGGTGGGCCAGTTCCTCAGCGCCGCCCCGCGATTCCCCGAGTACGGCGACGGACGTTTCGCGGGTGAGCATGAATGAGGCACTGGTCGGAGGAAGACCCCTGGGCGGACGACGACCCGGGCCCGCTCGTCCGCCCCTACACCGTGACCCGCGGCCGTACCTCGTCCGCCCGCCCCGGTATCGAACTCATCTCGCTGATCAGCACCGTCCGTCCACCCACCCGCGACCAGCGGCTGCAACCCGAACAGAACCGCCTGCTCGCCCTGTGCCGCACACCGACGGCCCTGGTGGAGGTAGCCGCTCGCCTGGACCTGCCCGTCACGGTGATCCGCGTACTCCTCGACGACCTGCTCGACCACCAGCTCGTCTCCGTCTCCCCGCCCTCCGCGACCGGTACCCCCGACGCCCGCTTCATTCAGGCAGTGATCGATGGCATTCGCAGAATCTGACCGCGGCCGCACCGCGCTCGCACCCGACGCCGCGACGGCCAAGATCCTCGTCGCCGGCGGCTTCGGCGTCGGCAAGACCACCCTGGTCGGCGCGATCAGCGAGACGGAGCCCCTGCGCACCGAGGAGCTCATCACCGAGGCCAGCGTCGGCGTCGACGACCTGGCCGGCGTGGAGCGCAAGACCACGACGACGGTCGCGATGGACTTCGGCCGCATCACCCTCAGCCAGGCCCTCGTGGTCTACCTCTTCGGAGCCCCCGGGCAGGACCGCTTCTGGTTCATGTGGGACGACCTGTCGCGGGGCGCGCTGGGCGCGGTCGTCCTGGCGGACACCCGGCGCCTGGAGAGCTGCTTCCCGTCGGTCGACTTCTTCGAGCACCGGGGCATCCCCTTCGCCATCGGCGTCAACTGCTTCGACGGCCGCTGCGAGGAGGACGAGGAGGAGATTCGCGCCGCGCTGGACCTCGCTCCCGACGTGCCTCTCGTGCTGTGCGACGCCCGCGACCGGGAGTCGGTGAAGAGGGTGCTGCTCGCCCTGCTCGAACACGTCATGCGAGGCTTGGCGGCCGAGGCCGCGGCGGCCTGGTGACATCGGGGACGGGGCTGTTTCAGGAGGTCATGGCCCTGAGTCGCTCGACGTCGTTCAGCCGCTGTGCCGTGGTGGGGGCCAGGGGCCGGACCTGGAGGGTGGTGACGCCGGCGGCGCGGAAGGCCGCGAGCCGTTCGGCGACGTAGGAGGCCGGGCCGATCAGGGAGGTCGCCCGCAGCAGATCGGCGGGGACGGCGGCCGCGGCCTCGTCCTTGCGGCCCGACAGGTACAGGTCCTGGACGGTGGCGGCCGCGGACTCGTAGCCGTAGCGGCGGGCGAGGTCGTTGTAGAAGTTGTGGCCGCGGGCCCCCATCCCGCCGATGTACAGGGCGAGTTGGGGCCGGGCGAGTTCGATCAGGTGGTCCACGTCCTCGCCGATGGCCAGGGGCGGGGAGACCACCACGTCGAGCGCGCCGAGGGCGGGATCCCGCCGTGCGGAGCCCTCGGCCAGCGCCGGGCCCCACACCTCGGCCGCCCGCTCCGGATGGAAGAACATCGGCATCCAGCCCTCCGCGATCTCGGCGGCCAGTGCCACGTTCTTCGGCCCGATGGCGGCCAGCACGATCGGGATGCGTGCGCGCACCGGGTGGTTGATGAGCTTGAGCGGCAGGCCGAGGCCGGTTCCCTGCTCGGGCGGGAGCGGGATGCGGTAGTGACGGCCCTCGTGCACGACCTTCTCCCGGCGCCAGACCGACCGGCAGATCTCCACGATCTCGCGGGTGCGGGCCAGCGGAGCGGTGTACGGCTGTCCGTGGAACCCCTCGATCACCTGCGGCCCGGAGGCACCGAGACCCAGCGTGAACCGGCCGTCGGAGACGAAGTCGAGGCCGGCTGCCGTCATCGCCGTCAGCGTGGGCGTGCGGGTGTAGATCTGGAGGATTCCGGAGGCGATCTCCAGGCGCTCGGTGTGTGCGGCGATGAAGCCGAGCTGGCTGATCGCGTCGAAGGAGTAGGCCTCGGGCACGAAGACGATGTCCAAGCCCGCCTTCTCGTAGTCGCGGAGCCCGGCCACGGCCTCCTTGAAACCGCCGCTGTAGCTCAGGGGCATACCGATGCGCATCCGGACCCTCCACCCACCCATGCACCGCCAATAAAGGACACTCTATAGAGAGATTGACCGGATCTGCGAGGCCGACTGAACGGCGTCGACGTCCTTGTCGACGGCGCGGTGTTCGCGGCCGTCCGCGACAGGTGACGACCGGCATGACCGGCGCACGTCAGGGGCGGGTGGGGCACACGGCCCACCCGCCCTTCGTCGTGCCCGCGCCCCAGTCCCGGTCAGCGGAAAGCGCACAGCGGCCGCCGGTCCCGCGCGCCGACACTGAGGCCGTCCGGCCGCCGGTGACGCGCGGCCCATGCGAGGGATCAGGGACCGGGAGGTGTGCGGAGTGACGCATGAAGTGGTCGGCCGTGTCGAGGAGTCGGGTGCCGAACTGGCCGGGCTCGCCGACGAGAACGAGTCACTCGGCAAGCTGAGCGACCGGACCGTCGAACTGCTCCGTTCCACCGGGGTCGTACGGCTGCTGCAGCCCAAGGAGTTCGGTGGATTCGCCGCCCATCCCCGGGACTTCGCGGAAGCGGTGATGGCGGTCGCCCGGCACGACGGGGCGGCCGGCTGGGTGTGCGGTGTCGTCGGCGTCCACCCCTGGGAGCTGGCCCAGCTGGACCCGCGCCTCGCCCACGAGGTCTGGGACGAGGACCCGGACACCTGGATCGCCTCGCCCTACATGCCCAACGGCATCGCCGAACCGGTCGACGGCGGCTATGTCCTCAGCGGCCGCTGGCCCTTCTCCTCCGGCAGCGACCACTGCCGCTGGGACTTCCTCGGAGCCCTCCTCGGCGACGGCAAGGGCAGGCCCGCCGGGCCCATCACCGTGCTCCACGTCGTCCTGCCCCGCTCCGACTACGAGATCATCGACGGCACCTGGGACGTCGTAGGACTGGCGGGCACGGGCAGCAAGGACGTCGTCGTCGACAAGGCGTTCATCCCCGAGTACCGCACGATCCG
This sequence comes from Streptomyces sp. NPDC001617, assembly GCF_053596855.1. Lineage (NCBI taxonomy): Bacteria > Bacillati > Actinomycetota > Actinomycetes > Kitasatosporales > Streptomycetaceae > Streptomyces > Streptomyces sp. NPDC001617. The sequence continues at coordinate 32,011 of NZ_JBSFHA010000069.1, read as the reverse complement.
GCAGGAGGCGGTCCAGGAGGGCGCCGCCGCGGAGGCGGTCGGGCTCACCGACACCCTCTACAAGCTGCCGTTCGCCTCGATGTTCCCGCTCGGCATCACCGCCGCCGTCATCGGCATCTGCGAGGGCGCCCTCGCCGTCCACCTCGCCCAGCAGCGCGACCGCGTCGCCGTGACCGGCGTCCAGGTGCGCGACGACCCGTACGTCCTCTACGCCGCCGGCGAGGCCGCCGCCGAGATCGCCGCCTCACGGGTCCAACTCATCGACGGCATCAGCCGGTTGTACGACAAGGTCGAGGCCGGCCGGCCGGTCACCATCGAGGATCGCGCCGACGTACGGCGCAACCAGGTCCGTTGCGCCTGGCGTGCCGTCTCCGCCCTCGACGAGATCTTCGCCAGGTCCGGCGGCAACGCGATCCGCCGCGACAACCCGATCCAGCGGTACTGGCGGGACGCCCACGTCGGACTCCAGCACATGATCCATGTGCCGGGCACCGCGTACCACGCCAACGCCCTGGCCCAGATGGGACTCGAGCTGCCCGAGTCGATGCGTGTCCTGATATGAGCCGGCGGTTCCGCGACGTCCTGGGCAACTTCCCCACGAGCGTGGTCGCGATCACCACCACGGACGCCGAGGACCGGCCGCACGGCATGATCGTCGGCACCTTCACCTCCGTGTCGCTGGACCCGCCCCTGGTGTCCTTCCTGGCCGACCGCTCCTCCACGACCCTGCGGACGATCAGGGCCGCGGGCCGCTTCTGCGCCAACGCCCTTGCCGGCAAGCAGGAACGGCTGTCGAGGAAGCTCGCGACCGGTCCGGCCGGGCAGCGGTTCGAGGGCACGGCCTGGCAGGCGTCCGCCCTCGGCAACCCGGTGCTGGACGGGATCGTCGCGTGGGTCGACTGCACGATCGAGCAGGTCGTTGAGATCGGAGATCACCTCCTGGTCGTCGGGCGGGTCCATGACCTGCGCGCCGAGTCGCCGGGGACCCCGCTGCTGTTCTTCCGGGGCGGATACGGCGACTACCTGTCGAGCGCGGGACCGCTGCTCGACAGCCTCGTGGGCTGGCACGAGATCGGCCGGTAGACACCGGCCGGTCGACAGAAAAGGGAGCCGCAGATGAAGCAAGACCTCCATTTCAGACTGCAACGCATCTCGGCGTGGTGCGGAGTCGTCCTGTTCGTCGGATTCTTCGCCGCCTTCGCCGTGGGGCACCTCACCCCGCCGATGAGTCCCACGGAGAGCCCCCAGGACATCGTCACGTTCCTCAAGGACCACCGCACGGGCATCCTCACTTGTGTCGCCCTGATGGTCCTGCTCGTCCCGTTCGAGTACCCGTACGTCGTCGTGACGAGCATGCAGCTGCGCCGGGTCGAGGGCGGCTGGGGCCTGCTCTCCATGATCCAGCTCACCACGGGCGTGGTGGCCCCGCTCGGGTTCTTCTTCCCGCTCGCCATCCTCGCCGCCGCGGCCTGGCGGCCCCAGGCGCACTCCGCCGACGTCCTGTCCGCGATGACCGACACCTTCTGGCTGATGTTCGTGGGCAACGCCTGCATCTTCGTGCTCCAGGTCTGGTCGATCGGGTACGCCGCCTTCATCGACCACCGCCGCGCCAAGCCGGTCTTTCCGCGCTGGTACGGCTGGCTCAGCATGGTGCTGGGCGTGCTGCTCATCCCGGGCGCCTTCGTCTTCCTCAACAAGACCGGACCGCTCGCCTGGGACGGCCTCCTCGCGTACCTGATCCCCTCGATCGCGTACGTCTTCTGGAAGATCGCCACGCCGTACGTGCTGCTGAAGGCGATCACGTCCGAGCAGAAGGAGCTGACCGAGAGCACGACGGCCGAGCCGGCGACCGTGTAGAGGCACAGCCGTACACGCCTGTGGCCCCGCGAGAGCCGTCGCGGGGCCACAGACGTGTACGGGGCTAGACGGAGAGCGCGAACCCGCCCGTCACGCGCAGGGTTTCGCCGGTGACGAAGGACGCCTTCGAGGAGACCAGATACAGCAGCGCCTCGACGATGTCCTGCTCCCGGCCTTCCTGGCGCAGGATCTGCTCCCCGAGGACACGGTCCGCCTCGGCGGGGGAGAGCTGGGCCCGTACGGTGTCGGTGAAGATGAGGCCCGGCGCGATCGCATTGACCCGGATGCCGTCGGCGGCGAACTCGCGCGCGAAGGACACCGTCAGGCCGCGTACGGCGAGCTTGGAGACGCCGTAGATGCTTCGGTTCGCGTACGCCGCCGACGAGGAGATGTTGACGATGGAGGCGCCCTCGCGTCCCCGCATGGCCTTGTGCGCCGCGAGCGAGCAGATGATGGTGCCCATGACGTTGACGTCGATGACGCGCCGTACCTTGGCGAGGCCCAGTTCGGTGAACGGCCTGTTGTAGGCGGCGTGCAGGCCTGCGTTGTTGACCAGGACGTCCAGTCCGCCATGGCGTTCGACGATCTCACCCACGACCGCGCCGACCTCGTCCTCGTCGGCCACGTCACAGCCGACGCCGGCCGCGCTCAGGCCCTTGGCGGTGAGTTCCGCCGCCGCCTCGGCCGCGGCGTCGCCGTCGATGTCGGCGAGCACGACATGGGCGCCGAGGGACGACAGCGCCTCGCCGAAGGCCTTGCCGAAGCCGCGACCGCCCCCGGTGACGAGGGCCACCCTGCCCTGGTGTTCCGCGCTGTCGTCCGGCATCAGAACCTCACTCATCAGAACCTCACTTCGGTCCGAACCGCTGGCCCGCGTCGAGCCGCAGGCACTGGCCGTTCAGCATCGGGTTGTCGACGACGGCGAGGGCGAGCTTGGCGTACTCCTCGGGTCGGCCCAGCCGCCTGGGGAACGCGGCGTCCTTCACCAGCGCGGCCCGCGTCTCGGCGGGGATCTTCTCGGTGGCGCCCGTCTCGAAGAGGCTGGGCGCGATGGCGACGACGCGGATGCCGAGCGAGCCGAGGTCGCGGGCCATGGTGAGGCTCATGCCGGCGATGGCCGCCTTGGCCGCCGAGTAGGCGACCTGACCGATCTGTCCCTCGTAGGCGGCGATCGAGGACGTGTTGACGATGACGCCCCGTTCGCCGTCGGGCTCCTCCGGCTCGTTGCGGCTCATGCGCGCCGCTGCCAGCCGGCTGATGTTGAAGCTGGCGACGGCGTTCAGGTCGAGCACCCGGCGGAAGGTCTCCAGGTCGTGCGGACCGTCCTTGCCGAGCGTCCGCCGTACGCTGCCGCCGCCCGCGGTGGTGACGGACACATGCAACCCGCCGAGAGCCTCCACGGCGGCGTCCAGGGCGCCCTCCGTCGCCTCGAAGTCGGTGACGTCGACGGGATGGAAGCTCCCGCCGAACGCGGCGGCGACCTCGGCTCCCGCCGACGTCGGACGGTCCAGTACGGCGACGTCGGCACCGCGGGCCGCGAGCAGCTCGGCGGTGGCCCGGCCCATGCCGGAGGCGCCGCCGACCACCACGGCCTTCTTGCCCTTGATCTCCATCGGGAACCTTTCGGATCGTTCGGCTCAGGCGGACGCGGGAGACCGCCGCAGGAGGGTGCACAGCCGGTCGCGGTGCACGGCGGCGTCGCCGTACAGCACGCTGTCGGCACGGGCGCGGCGCAGGTGGAGGTGGAGGTCGTGCTCCCAGGTGAAGCCGATGCCGCCGTGCAGCTGGAGGGCCCGGGCGGCGACCTCGCCGGCCCCGGCCGCGACGTACGAGGCGGCTGCGCAGGCGGCTCGGCCGGCGTCGTCGGCCCCCGCGTCGGCCGACATCGCCGCGTAGGAGGTGGCGGCCCTGGCGCCGTGCACCAGCAGCGCCATGTCGGCGCACGCGTGCTTGACGGCCTGGAAGGTCCCGATGGGCCGCCCGAACTGCACACGGGAGCCGGTGTGTTCGACGGTGAGCTCCAGCATGCGCTGCATCACTCCGAGGGCGTCGGCGCACCGCAGCACGGATGCCTCGTCGAGCAGCCGCTGGATCTCCTCGGGCCGGGCGGCCAGGCGGCGCTCGTGCGGGACGCGTACGCCGTGGAAGCGGACCTCGTAGAACGAACGGGTCAGGTCCAGGACCTGCTGCCGGCGGACGGTGATGCCGGGGCCGGCGCGGTCGACCAGGAAGGACGCCGGGACCCCGTCGTGGCGTGCGGTGACGAGCAGCCGGCGGGCGCCGCCGGCGTCCTGCACCGCCGTCTTGACCCCGTCGAGGACGATCGCGTCCCCGTCGGTCCGGGCGGTCGCGCGGATACCGTCGAGGGACCAGGGGGCGTGCGGTTCGGCGAAGGCCCAGGTCGCCCAGCCCGATCCCGTGGCGAGTTCGGGCAGCACCTCCGCCCGCAGTCCGGGCGACCCGGCGGCGGCGAGTGCCCGTCCGACGACCGAGGTGGGCGCGAACGGACCCCGCCCCAGCGCGCGCCCCAACTCCTCGGCGACGAGAGTGAGTTCCACGAGTCCCTGGCCGGTGCCGCCGTACTCCTCGGGCAGACCCAGACCGGGCCAGCCGAGGCCGGCCGTCAGCCGCCACACCTCGGGATCGACGTCCTCGTCGCGATCCGTCCACGCCCGTACGTGCCCGATCGGGGCCCGGTCCGACAGCAGGTCGCGCGAGGCCTCGCGCAGCATCTCCTGCTCCTCGCTGAGCTCGAAGTTCACCGTAGCAAGGTATCCTCTTTTATCGCAGCGGTCGAGATCTGCGCTCAATCTCGCGGGATATCTGTTGATCGTTCCCCTATTTAAGTACTCTGAATTCATGGTTGATGCCGTTCTTCTCTCCGCGTGCCGCACCGCGATCGGAACCGCCCGCCGAGGAACCCTGCGGGACACCGACGCCTTCGAACTCGCCACGACCGTGGTCCGCGAGGCCGCTCGGCGCAGTGGACTGCCTCCCGAGACCGTCGACGACGTCGTCCTCGGCGAATCCCTGGCCGGAGGCGGGGACATCGCCCGGTACGCCGCGCTCCAGGCAGGGCTGACGCACGTCCCCGGCCTGGCCCACAACCGGCACTGCGCCTCCGGACTCGCCAGTGTGGCGACCGCCGCCGCGAGCGTGCGGGCCGGGATGGACCGGGTGGTGATCGCGGGCGGGACCCACTCGTCGTCCACGGCGCCGGTGGCGCGGCGGCGCATTCCGGGCACCGACGACTGGCAGGACCCATGGATGGCGCCGACCCATGTCCCCACGCCCGAGGCGCCCAACGACGACATGGGCGTCCTCGTCGGCTGGAACACGGCCCGGCTGGCCGGCCTCACCCGTCGGGAGATGGACGCCTGGGCGCTCCGCTCCCACGAGCGGGCCGTACGGGCCATCGACGAGGGCCGGTTCACCGAGGAGATCGTGCCCGTCAAGGTCGCCGGCCGGGACGGAGCGACCGTTGTCTTCGACACCGACGAGCATCCGAGGCGCGACACCAGCGCCGAGAAACTGGCCGCGCTGAAGGTGCTGCACCCCGAGATCGAGGGCTTCTCCATCACGGCCGGCAACTCCAGCGGTGTCAACGACGGCGCGGCCGCGGTCGTCGTCGCCGGCTCGGACGTGGCCGCCGCGCACGGACTCACCCCCCTCGCGACGGTACGGGCCTGGGCGAGCGTGGGAGTCGATCCCGTCGAGACCGGGCTCGCGCCGATCGCCGCGATCCGCAGGGCGCTCGACCGTGCCGGGCTCGGCCTCGACGACGTCGACCTGTTCGAGGTCAACGAGGCGTTCGCCGCGGTCGCCCTCGCCACCACCCGCGAACTGGGCCTCGACCCCGAGCGGGTCAACCCGTTCGGCAGCGGGTGCAGCCTCGGCCACCCGATCGCGACCACCGGCACGCGCATGGTCGTGACCCTGGCGCACGAGTTGCGCCGTCGTGGCGGCGGGACCGCGGTCGCGGCCATGTGCGCGGGCGGCGGCATGGGCTCGGCCATGGTCCTGACGGTGTGAACGACGGTGATCGAGGCCGGGGCCGACGGACTGGAGGGTCGTTGGAGCGACGGCGTGCTGTGGCTGACGCTCGACCGGCCGCAGACGCGCAACGCGATGACGATCGCGATGCGACGCGGGCTCATCGAGGCGGTACGGGCGGCCGACGCGGACGCGGAGACCCGGCTGGTGGTCCTCACGGGCGCCGATCCCGCGTTCTCGGCCGGCATCGACCTCAAGGAGGCGCTGGGCAACGGCGGAAGTTCCCCGCGGGGAGCGCGCACGGACCCCGCCGAGGTGGTACGGGCGTCCCGCACGCCGGTGCTCGGGGTGATCAACGGCCTTTGCTACACAGGGGCGTTGGAGCTTGCCCTGTCGTGCTCGTTCCTCATCGCCTCCGACCGGGCCCGGTTCGCCGACACCCATGCCGCCGTCGGACTGACCGCGGGCTGGGGGATGAGCGCGCTGCTGCCGCGAGCGGTCGGCGTACGCCTCGCGCGCCGGATGATGCTGACGGGCGAGCCGATCGACGCCCGTCAGGCGCTCGCGGCGGGCCTGGTGACCGAAGTCGTACCGCCGGACCGTCTGCTCGACCGGGCGCGCGAGATCGCCGGTCTGATCCGAGCCGCCCACCCCGGAGCCGTGGCGGAGACGCTCGAGCTGCTCGCCGCCGGGGAGGACACCAGCCTCGCCCACGCGCTCGCGCTGGAGGCGCAGGCGAAGCTGCGGCGACGCCATGACGTGGCCGATGTGGCGCGACGGTTCGCGGCACGCACGGACACCTCGTGACCGTGGTGATGTGCCGCGCGGGCGACCAGCCGTGACAACTCAGGCCGCCGTCGCCTCCCCGAGGTAGCGGCGCAGGAGTTCCGGCCCGGCGCGATCCGCCTCGCCCGCCCACGCGATCCGGCCGCGCCGCAGGAGGAGGCAGTGATCGGCGAAGTCGAGCGCCCGGCTCGCGAACTGCTCGATCATGACGACCGCGACGCCGGCGGCCCGCGCCCGCCGCAGGCTCTCGAACACCACGTCGACCATCTTCGGCGCGAGACCGAGCGACAGCTCGTCGGCGATCACCAGCCGCGGGTGGACCATCAGGGCCCGCGCGAGGGACAGCATCTGCTGCTCGCCGCCCGACAGCGTCCCCGCCGCCTGCCGCTGCCGCTCCCGCAGCACGGGAAAGATCTCGAAGGCCCGGTCGAGGGCCGCGGACCGCCCGCGCCGGTCGCGGGCGGTGGCCATCCGGAGGTTCTCCATGACCGTCAACGTGGGGAACACCCCACGGCCCTCGGGGAGATGAACCAGCCCGGCCCGGCGGATCGCGTCGGGCGACTGCCCGGTGAGGTCCCGGCCGTCGAGCACGAAGGTTCCGGCGCCGGGCTGCACAAGCCCCGAAAGCGCCCTGGCCAGCGTGCTCTTGCCGGCTCCGTTCGGTCCCAGCACGGCCAGCGCGCTGTTGGGCGACACCTCGAAGGTCACGTCCCGCAGCGCCTGAGCGGTTCCGTAGTGGACGGTCAGATCGCGGACGGCGAGCAGCGGAGACGCGGTGCCGTTCATGCGGGAGTCCTTTCCTCGCCGTGGCCCGCGCCCAGGTACGCGGCGCGTACGGCAGGGTCCTCCCGCACCTCGGCGGGGGAGCCCTCGCTGATCTTGACGCCGAAGTCGAGGACGTGGACCACGTCGCTCATCCCCAGCACGAGCTCGACATCGTGCTCGACCAGGAGCAGCGACACCCCGTGGTCGGCCACGACGCGGGTGAGCGTCGCCGCCAACTCGTCGGTCTCGCGCGCGTCCAGCCCGGAGGACGGCTCGTCCAGGAGCAGCACGCCCGGGTCGACGGCGAGCGCCCGCGCGATCTCCAGCAACCGGCTGGTGCCCAACGGCAGCCCGGAGACCGGCCGATGGGCCTGCCCGGTCAGCCGCAGCGCCCTGAGAAGCGCGTCGGCGCGCCGGTCCTCGTCGACGGGCGCCTTCCGGAAACCGCCCCCGGTGACGAGGTCGGTCCAGATCCGGTGCCGTGTGTGCCGCAGCCGGTACGCCAGCACCACGTGCTCGCGGACGGTCAACCCCGGGAACAGCTCCGGATGTTGAAAGGTACGGGCGAGACCGCGCCGGGCCCGCGCCTGCGCACTGGCCCGGGTGACGTCGTGACCGTCCATCAGCACCGAGCCCGCACTGGGCGCCAGCAGCCCGGAGAGTACGGCGAACAGCGTGCTCTTTCCCGCCCCGTTGGGGCCGACCAGCCCGACCACCGAGGCAGGCGGCACCGCCATATCGACCTCGCTCAGGGCGACGAGACCGCCGAAGCGGACGGTGACGCCCCGGGCCTCGATGCGAGCAGGTGTCCCGACGGAGGCCGCGCTCATACGAATTCTCCCTGAGGCGTCGAAGGCTCCTCGACGGGAGCTCGCCGCCCCTGCCGCCACCGCCCCAGCTCACGCAGCTGCCGGGCGTGCATCGCGATGATGCCCTCGGGGTTGCGGGCGAGCATGACCGCGCCCCAACCGAAGAGGATGACCGGGACTTCGGCCCAGCGGGTCGGCAGATACGTCTGGAACACACTGGGCAGCACGGCGAACGCCACCCCCGCGACCAGAGCGCCGACAACGGGCCGTGCTCCCACGGTGACCAGGACGGCCAGCCAGACCAGCCCGGTGAACGGGTTGAACGAGTCCGGCAGCGCCGACTGGTAGGCGAGGGCCACGAAACCGCCGCCGACCGCGGCGACGAAGGTGGCAGCGGCGGAGACGAGCACCTTGACCGGCACGATGCCGAGACCCAGCGTGCGCGATCCGGTCTCGCTCCAGCGGACCGCCGTCACGGCCAACCCCGCCGTCGAGCGGCGGAGGTTGACGACGAACAGACCGAGTGCGGCGAACACCGCCAGGGCGAGCAGGGCGAAGGTCCGGTTGTCCAGGGCCCATTCGGGGCGGGGCATGAAGATGCCCTGGCCCGAGTTGTAGAAGCGGTCCCGCATGAAGACCAGGTTCTGCGCGAGGAGTCCGAAGGTCAGTGTCACCAGGGCGACGTACAGGTTGCCCAGACGGATCGTCAGCAGACCGAGCACCACACCGATCGGAACCACGCACACCGCGCTCACCAGCACCGCCGCCAGCGGAGGCCACCCCGAGTTCGTGGTGAGGTCGGCGGCGAGCAGGGCGCCGAACCCCGCGAAGGTGATCTGGCACAGCCAGATCATGCCGCCCTCGCCCGTGACGAGCGTGCACGACAGCAGGGCCGTGGCCAGCGCGATGCCGGTCGCGGTCAGCCCGGTCCAGAAGTCGTCGAGGACCAGGGGGAGGCACGCGACCACGGCGAGTACCGCGAGCGGGGCGAGGAACCCCGACCGGATGGCCGTGGCAGGAGCGCTCGCGTTCTCCGCCCGGACCGCGCGGTCCAGGACCCCGCCCGCCGACGTGTCCCCGGCCCGTCCGCGCACCGCGTGGGCGACGAGGAAGACGAGCATGAACAGGAACGGCACGCTCGGCACGATCTGCGAGGACAGCGCACTCTGCGGATCGAGGTAGCGCTGGATCACGCTGGTGACGACGCCCATGGCGAGCGCGACCCCGACGGCCGTCGGCAGGCTGCGCAGCCGTGCCGCCACCACGGCCGCGAAGGCCGCCGCCATCAGGAAGGTCATACCGTCCACCGACAGACCGGCGGTGGGCGCGACGAGCACCCCGGCCAGACCGGCGAGCAGCGCACTGAACGCCCACACCCCGACCGACACCCGCGCGGGGCTGACCCCGGACATCGCGGTGAGCGCCTCGGAGTCGACCAGGGCGCGCACCTTCAGGCCGATGTCGGTATATCGCAGCAGCACGGTGCCGACGATCAGGACCACGGCGAGGCCCGCGTACGTGATCAGCTGGTTCATGTCGACCACCGTGCCGAACGGCCGGTAGACGGCGACCGGTTGGGGCGCCAGACCCGGCGCGGTGACGTTCACCAGCTGCCCGAACACGAGATTGACCAGGGGCGGCAGCGCCACCGACAGACCGATCGTCGCGACGATCTTCACCAGCGGCGAGCGCAGCCGCAGATGCCGGAAGAGCACCGCGTACAGCAGTACGCCCAGCGCCGGACCGAACAGTCCGATCGCGACGACCGCGGCGAGCGGCAGCGGCCAGCCCTGCTCGACGTAGAGGAAGTAGTAGAAGCGGGCCACGGCGAACGCCATGGCCCCGAACGCGAAGTTGAACACGCCCGACGACACATGGGTGACGACCAGCGAGGCCGCCGCGATGGCGTAGACGGCCCCGAGAGCGAGGCCGGCGACAACGTAGGAGAGCAACGACGGCCTCCTGGAAGGTCGTGCTCGGGAGAGCAGCGGAGTCCCGATTAAAGTGCGCTCATAAGGAGCCCACGTCAACCCTCAGGGGGCATATCGCCGCGCGATCCGATGACAAAGGATACTTAATATGCTCCACTGTGCCTCGCGTACCACCTGTCGGAACCGTCGTTCGACGGGCCGGGGACGGAGGAGAGCACATGAGAAGAGTCGGTGCCATCGCAACCTGGACGAGCGCCGCCGTACTGGTGCTCGCGGCCTGCGGCGGCGGATCCGCCGGGGCGGCCGGCACGAGCGGGCCGGTGAAGGTCGGCGTGCTGACCTCGCTGAGCGGCGCGGCGGCAGCGCACTATGCGGACACGGAAAGCGGAGTCAAGGCGCGGCTCGCGGCCTACAAGGCCGCCGGCGGCACGTGCGCCTCGCGCGGCTTCGACGTGGTCATGGGCGACGACCAGTCCACCCCGCAGGGCGCGCTCACCGCGGCTCAGCGGCTGGTGCAGCAGAAGCACGTGTACGCCGTGCTGCCGGTGAGCACGTACTTCTACGGCGCCGGACAGTACGCGGGCACCCAGGCGGGCGGCACCCCCTTCCTCGGGGGCGCCTTCGACGGCGGCGAGCAGTGGCTCGACCCGAAGTACGACAACCTCTTCCCTGCGATGTCCGGCACCGACTACGACCGGGCCGCGACCACCCTCGGCGCGTACTGGAAGAAGCTCGGCGGGACCAAGGCCGCCGTGGTCGCCTACAACACCCCGAGCTCCGCCAAGGCCGCCGAGGGCGCGGCGGTGTCGGCCGAACACGCCGGCCTGGGGCGCGGATACGTCAACGAGCGCATTCCGTTCGGGAGCAGCGACGTCGGTCCGATCGTCCTGGGCATCAAGAAGTCCGGCGCCGACGTGCTCTACGCCCCGGTGATCCCCGAGACCGGCTTCGCGCTCGCCACCGGTCTGCGCCGGGCGGGCGTGAAGATGAGGTCGATCCTGCTGGCCACCGGTTACGGGGCCGACCTCCTGAAGTCGCCGCCGACGTTGAAGGTGGCGCAAGGGGTGGGCTTCATGACGTCGTACGAACCCGTCGAGACGGACACGAAGGCGACCCGGGCGTGGTCCGCGGCGCTCAAGACGTACGCCAAGTCGGCCTCCGGCATCCCGTCCTTCTCCCAGGCCGTCGGCTGGATCAGCGCGGACCTGCTGCTGCACGGGCTGGAGAAGGCCGGTTGCACCGCGAGCCAGGAGAAGCTGATGGACGCCTTGCGCACCGACAAGAGCTGGACCGCCGGAGGACTGTTCCCGAAGCCCGCCGACTTCGCCGCCAAGGGGTCGTACTCGGTCGGCGGTCCGGGCGACTGCACCTTCGTCTCCCTCCTCAAGGGCGAGAAGTTCGTGCCCGATCCGGCGGGGGCGCCGGCCTGCGGTGAGCAGATAGCCGGTGTGAAGGTGAGCATCAAGTAGGGCGCCCGCGGCCGGGTGGCCCGCTCACCCGGCCGCTCAGCGCGAAGCCCAGCTGACGGTCTTGGTCTGCAGGTACTCGTCCAGCCCGAACTCGCCCCACTCCCGGCCGAGTCCACTCTGCTTGTAGCCGCCGAACGCCGCACGCGGATTCACCCCGGCGCTCCCGCCGTTGATCGCGACACCGCCGGCCCGGATGCGGGACGCCATCGCGTACGCGGCCACGGTGTCGGCGCTCCAGACGGCGCCGGCGAGACCGTACGGGCTGTCGTTCGCGATCCGCACCGCCTCCTCGTCCGTGCGGAACGGGATGACGACGCCGACCGGGCCGAAGAACTCCGTACGGGCGATGGTCATGTGGTTGTCGACGCCGGTGAAGAGGGTGGGTTCGACGAAGTAGCCCCGGTCGAGACCGGAGGGGCGCTTTCCGCCGCAGACCAGACGCGCCCCCTCCTCCTCGCCGATCCGGATCAGCTTCTCCACCTTGTCCCGCTGCGCCTCGCTGATCAGGGGGCCCATGGTGGTGGACGGGTCGGCCGGGTCGCCGACCCTGACCTCGGCGAGGGCCGCACTGAGCCGGGCGACGAACTCGTCGTGGACGGACTCGTGGACGAGCGTGCGGGTGAGCAGTGAACAGCCCTGTCCGGCATGGGTGGTGATGCCCGTGAGCGCCGAGCGGACGGCGCCGTCGAGGTCGCCGTCGGCGCGGACGATGTTGGCCGACTTGCCGCCGAGTTCCAGGACGACCTTCTTGAGGGAGGCCGCGGCCTGGGTGTAGACCGTGCGGCCGACCGTGTCCGACCCGGTGAAGCTGACGAGGTCGACCAGGGGATGCGTGGTGAGTTCGCGGCCGGCCTCCACATCACCGGTGACGATGTTGAGCACGCCGGGCGGCAACCCGGCGGCATCGGCGAAGTCGCCGATCAGCAGGGATTCCAGGGGGGTCGAGGGGGCCGGTTTCAGGACGGCCGTGCAGCCTGCCGCGAGGGCCGGGATCACCTTCATCATGCTGAGGAAGAACGGGAAGTTGTACGCGGAGATCAGCGCGCACACGCCGAACGCCTCGCGGCGCAGCACCCCTTGGGAGATGCCGATGCCCGGGGCGATCGTCGGGTCCATCGGGCGCTCCCAGGCGAAGGCCGGCAGCACCCGCTCGGCCATGTCGCGCAGATGCGTCACCGGGACCCGGGTCTGCAGGGTCTCGGCCAGCGCGCGGACCGAGCCCGCCTCGGCCATGTTGACGGCGACGAGCTCGGGCAGTCTGCGCTCCATCTCCTCGGCCATGCGCAGCAGGACGGCGCCCCGTTCCGCGGGCCTCATCCGCGGCCAGGGACCCTCGTCGAAGGCGCGCCGGGCCGCCTCGACGGCCTGCCGTACGTCCGCCGTCGACGAGCCCGGGACCTCCGCGACCGTCTCCTCGGTCGCCGGGTTGCGGACCGGGATCGGGGTGTCCGCGCGGCCGTCGGTCCGGCGTCCGTCGATGTAGAGCTGCGAAGAGAACGAGTACGCCGTCGTCATGTGTCGTCTCCAGATCGCCGGCCGACGTGTCAATTTGAGTGTACTGAATGAACAACCCGAAGTCAGTGGTGGTGGCGTCCACCCCTGTGTCAGTGAAATGTCAGCCTCGGTGCTGACGGCTGGTCGTCAATCCGTATGCCGAATCATTGACTCGACCGGTCGGTACAGCTAACTTCGGCAGTGCTGCGGGGGTGGGTTCCAGCACGAACGACGAGGTTCGAAAGAGGTACCGCCTGTGTTCAAGGAATTTGTCGTGTCCGGCGATTCGCACATCATCGAGCCGGCCGATCTCTTCAGGGATCGGCTGCCGAAACAACTGCGGGACCGGGCCCTCTGGGAAGAGGAGTTCACCCTCGACGAGCCGATCGTGGAGGGCGGGCACACCGAGTTCAAGAAGCTCCACACCATCGGCTTCGACGGCTGGACCATCTCCAAGTACCGGCAGTTCGGCGGCGAGACCCCGGACGGCGAGCCGGACCACATCATCCGGGACATGAACCTCGACGGCGTCGACGCCTCGGTGATGTTCCCCAATCTCTCGCTGTTCGTCCTGTTCACCGACGACCACGAGCTGTCGATGGCCCACGCGCGGGTGTGGAACGACTACATCGCCGAGCGCTTCCTGAAGTACAAGGACCGGCTGCGTCCGACGGCGGCGATCCCCGTGACCGACATTCCCGAGGCGGTCGCCGAGATCGAGCGGTGCGCCCGTCTGGGTCTGGGCGCGATCCTGCTGCCGGAGACCCCGCCCGCGCCGTACTACTCGCGGATCTACGACCCGGTGTGGGCGGCCGCCCAGGCGCACGGGATGCCGGTGTTCGTCCATGTCGCCACCGGCGGGGTGCGCGTCAGGGAGGCCGAGTCCGACACGGCGGTCACGGTCCGGGGCATGATGACGGCCGTCAACATGGGCAAGGGGCAGCTGACCGACGACATGGTGTCGGGCCGGCTCCTGGCCGGCGGGGGCGGTGACGGCGGCCCGCGGCGCATCATCGCGGATCTCGTCGGCGGCGGGGTCTGCGAGCGGTACCCCGACCTCCACTTCAATCTCATCGAGTACGGTGCCGGCTGGCTGGTCTCCTTCATGGGCTACATCGACAAGGCCTGGAAGACCGGCACCGGTCAGGACGCCGACTGGTGGCTCGGTTTCTGGGACGACAGCCGCTCGCCGAAGGACCAGCCCGCGATGGGCAGGCTGTTCGCCGTCAACGACAAGTGGCCCTACCCGCTCAAGCCCAGCGAGTACATCCAGCGGCAGATCCATGTGCAGTTCGCGGACGACCCGACCGCGGTGAAGGCCCGTCACATCACCGGGTTGTCGACCATCATGTGGGGCAACGACTACCCCCACGCCGAGGGCACCTTCCGCAGCAGCGCCGAGTGCATCGCCGAGAACATCGACGACACCGTCTCCGACGAGGACCGCGCGGCCATCCTGGGCGGCACGCTGGCCGACGTCGTGCACTTCGACAAGAGCCGGAAGCTCGCCCCCGTCACCGAGAACGCCTGAGCCGCGGCCGAGCGGCGGACCGGCCCCGGAGCGCTCCCGCTGCTCCGGGGCCGGTCGCCGTACGCGTGTCGCTCAGACCGCTTGCGGTACCGCGCCCACGAGCGCGAGGGACGCCTGGGCATAGGCGGCCTTGCGCCCACGGCTCACCATGAAGCTCGGGGGCGCGAAGTAGCCGACGTCGCGGGGGAGCGACCCGGCCCGGCGCGCGAGGGCGTCCTTCGCGTCGGCGGTGCTCCCGCAGACGGCGATCTCGGTGAGCATCTCGTCGGTGACCGCCCGCGCCATGCCCTCCGTGTCGCCGGCCCGGAACGCCGCACGGACCAGTGCGACCGGCTCCTCCCAGCCGTGGTGGGCGACGAACGGGTCGTACGTCTTGACGGTGAGATAGAAGGCGATCATGCGCTTGGCGTCGGCGACGGCGCGCTCGGGTGCGGCGTCGTCGACCGCCGTGATGACCCAGCCGTGTTCGAGCGGACGCGCGCCGTCCGTGCGGCCGCGCTCGACCGACGGCCGTACGACGTCGTTCCACCACGAGGCGGTGAACAGGCCGTGCCCGATGACCCCGTCGGCGGCCCGGCCCGCGGTGGTGGCCATACGGGTGTTGAACGCGGCGAGCAGGACGGGGATGTCCAGCCGGCCGAGCACCGGGGCGCGGACGTCGGCGTCGAGCTCGTAGAACTCGCCGGAGTAGCGGACCTGTTCGCCGTTCTCCGCGTGCAGCCAGGCCCGTACGGCGCCGACCGTCTCGGCGATCCGGTCCACGGGCCGCTCGGGGGGCACGCCCAGCCAGTCCCGGTTGATCCGGAACGCCGCACTGCCCAGACCGAGGAAGAGCCGGCCCGGGGCCCGGTCGTGCAGATGGCGCAGTGCGGTGGCGTGCGCGTAGGGGGTGCGGGCGAAGGCGTAGGCGATGGCGGGGCCGGCCAGTGCGCGTTCGGTGTTCGCCACGATGTCGGCCACCGTGAGGTAGGCGTCGTGGTCCGCGAACTCCCCGGCGCAGAAGGCGCCGACACCGGCCTGCTCGGCCTCCCGTCCGACGTCCCGGCCGGGCCAGGGCATGCCGAACCGCATGAGAGCCTCCCGATGCTGGGCACCTAAAAAAGTACACTTATTTCAGGGAGGGTAGGGGAGTGTCAGCGCAGTGTCCACTGCCCCCGGGGCACCGCTGAGCGGTCGACCTCCGCCTTTCCGATCGGGTTGCCGACCTGCGTGTACGACAGTCCGGTGCGCAGCGCCTGGGTGCGGGTCGAGTCGAGCGACTCCCAGATCGCGCGGACGGTGCCCTGGATCGCGGCCGGCGGTTTGGCGGCGATGGCGCGGGCGATCTCATCGGCCCGGTCCCACAGGTGCGCACGCGGCAGCACCTCGCTGACCAGGCCGATCTGCAGGGCGCGGGCAGCCGACACGCGTTCGTCGAGACCGAGCAGGGCGATGCGCAGCGCCTCGCCGAGAGGGATGCGGCGGGCGAGGCCGATCGGCTCCAGGGCCGCGGTGAGGCCGTAGCTGACATGCGGGTCGAAGAACGTGGCCTCCTGAGAACAGATCATGATGTCGGCCTCGTTGAGCCAGTAGAAGGCGCCGCCGGCGGCCATGCCGTGCACCGCGCACACCAGGGGCTTCCACACCTGGTTGAGCTTCGGCGAGAGATACTCGCCCGGGTCGGTCTGCGACCAGACGTTGGGATGGCGGTCGATGCCCTCCTTCACGTCCATGCCGGTGCAGAACGCCCGGTCGCCCGCCCCGCGCAGGACGACGACCCGCACGTCGTCATCGGTCTTGACGGTGTCCCAGAGGGTGGAGAACTCCTCCAGCATCCGCTGGTTGAAGCCGTTCATGGCCTCCGGCCGGTTGAGGGTGATCGTGGCGACGTGGTCGGTCACCTCGTACAGGACGGTCTCGAGTTCCATCAGGCGGCTCCGTTCTCGACGCGATCGAGGAAAGTAGTATACTTTTCTCTGGTTACTCGGTACCCCTGACTCGGTACCACGAGAGCCGCGGAGGACACTGCGATGAGGCCACGCGTGGGGCAGATGCTCGCCAGTACGGTCGACACGACGGCGGTGATCGTCGTGCGGTGCCCGGACGAGGACCTGGAGATCACGTGCGGCGGGGCCGCCATGAGCGAGGGGACCGGGCCGGGCTCCGGCACCCCGGACCCCGCCCTGATGGGCGGTGCGCTGCTCGGCAAGCGGTACGCCGACGAGGATCTCGGCCTTGAACTCCTGTGCACGAAGCCCGGGCCGGGCACGCTGGCCGTGAACGGCGCACCACTGCCCGTGAAGAGCGCCAAGCCGCTCCCGGCCTCGGACTGAGGGGCGGGCGGCCCGTGAACACAGGAATGCTGCTGGACATGGCCGCCGAGGGATTCGGCGACCGGGTCGTCATCGGGCGCACGGACGACGGGCTGACCGCCCGGCGATTGCGGGAACTGGCCGTCGGCGGGGCGCACTTGGTGCGCGCGGCCGAGGCCGACGCGATCGTGTACCTCGCGGTGAACGGCCCCGCCCTCCCGGTCGCGCTGTTCGCCGCGGCCCGGGCCGGGGTGCCGCTGGTACCGGTCAACTACCGCCTGGGCGACGCCCAGCTCGACGCGCTGCTGGCGAACCACCCCCGTGCGCTGGGCATCGCGGATCCGGAGCACGGCGAGGCACTGCGCCGCGCCGGGCTGGAGGTGCGGAGCCCGGCCGAGTGGCTGGCCCGGGCGGCGGAGAACGCCGGGCCACCCGCCGTTGCCGACCCGGCGCTGTCCGACGCGCCCGCCGTCCTGATCTACACGAGCGGGACGACCTCCGCGCCGAAGGGCGTGGTCCTGCGTCACCACAACCTCGTGTCGTACGTGCTCGGCACGGTGGAGTTCGCCGGAGCCGGCCCCGACGAGGCGGCCCTGGTGAGCGTGCCGCCTTACCACATCGCGGCCGTGTCGAATGTCCTGACGAACCTCTACGCGGGGCGCCGGGCCCTCACCCTGGAGCAGTTCACACCGGACGGCTGGCTCGGTCTCGTACGGGAGCAGCGGATCACCAACGCCATGGTGGTGCCGACGATGCTCGCCCGCATCATGGACACCGACGGACTGGACCGCTCGGTGCCGACGCTGCGCGCGCTCGCCTACGGCGGCGCCCGGATGCCGGTGCGGGTCATCGAAGCGGCGCTGGGCGAGTGGCCGCACGTGGACTTCGTGAACGCCTACGGGCTCACCGAGACCTCGTCCACGATCACGGTCCTGGGACCGGAAGAACACCGGACGGCCGTGGCGAGCGACGATCCCGTCGTGCGCGCCCGGCTCGGGTCGGCCGGACTGCCCGTGCCGGGCGTCGAGTTGGAGGTCCGTGACCCGTTCGGCGCAGTGGTGGCCCCCGGCGCGACCGGCCAGATCTGGGTGCGCGGCGAGCAGGTGTCCGGAGAGTACGCCGGGCAGGGCTCCGCGGTCGACGAGCGGGGCTTTTTCCACACCCGCGACCAGGGGCACGTGGACGCCGACGGCTACCTCCACATCGAGGGCAGGGCCGACGACACGATCATCCGCGGCGCCGAGAACATCGCGCCCGCCGAGATCGAGGACGTCCTGCTCGGCCACCCGGACGTGCTCGACGCGGTGGTCGTCGGCGTCCCGGACGAGGAGTGGGGGCAGCGGATCGAGGCGGTGGTCGTCCTGCGGGAGGGTGTGCTGATCGACTCGGACGCGCTGCGCGCCCAGGTGCGCGGCACGTTGCGCGGCTCGAAGACTCCGGAGCGCATCACCCGCTGGCCCGAACTGCCCCGCACGCCGACCGGCAAGCTCATCCGCCGCGACATCGTCGAGGCACTGACCGCCGTCGGCCGTCAGGCCGTCGGCCGACAGGGATAGGGACATGACCGTCATCGCCAACAATGCCGATCTGACCGCGGAGTTGACGCAGCGTACGGCTGTCGTGCTCCGCGGCTGGGCTCCCGACGCCACGGTGGAGTCGGTCGAACCGCTCGCCGGCGGCACGTCGAGTCTCACCTACGTGGCCACACTGGCGGGCGTCCCGGCCGGGTACGGGCGCGTGGTCCTCAAGGTGGCCCCGCCCGGCCTGGCACCGGTCCGCAACCGGGACGTGCTGCGCCAGGCGCGGCTCATGCAGGTGCTGGCGGGCGTGCCGGGGGTACGGGTGCCCAAGGTGCTGTTCTGCGACAAGGGTGAACCACCGGTTCAACAGCCTTTTGTGGCCATGGAGTTGGTGCCCGGGGACTGTTTGGAGCCGGTGCTCGTGCCTCGGGGGACCGTGCCCGCCGGGCAGGTACGGGCCCGTGCTCTCGACGCGGCCCGGATGCTCGCCCATCTGCACCGCGCGGACCCCAAGCGCACCGCCCTGGCCGTGGAGCCCGTTGTCACCCTCGGCGCCGAGATCGACCGCTGGACCCGGGCGTTCACCACCGTTCCCGCGGACCTGCGCACCGGTTACGAGGCGGTCGCGGACCGGCTGCACGCCACGATGCCCGCCGCGATGATGCCCGTGTTCACCCACGGCGACTACCGGCTCGGCAACACGCTGTGCGAGGGCGACTCGGTCACCTCGATCATCGACTGGGAGATCTGGGCGCTCGGCGATCCTCGCGTCGACCTGACCTGGCTGACCTTCTTCACCGACGAGGCCCGGCACCCGGCGGCGCCCTCCGTCGAGCCGACCGGGATGCCGGGCAAGGCCGAACTGATCGACGCCTACCAGGAGATCAGGGGCGAACCCCCGCACGACCTGGCCTGGTTCGAGGCGCTGACCAAGTACAAGGAGTCCGCCGCGACAGCTCTGCTGATCAAACGGGCCCGGAAGGCCGGGGAGTTGACGGACATGCACCGGCGCATGCGGCCCGCGCTGCCGGTGCTGCTCGCGGAGGCGACGGAATTGCTGGGTCGCAGCAGCTGAGACAGGCCGTCGGTCGTCTGCGGCGTCGTCGTGGGTGGTCGCGCCCACGCGGCGGAGCCGCACATCGACACAGTCCCGCGCCCCTTCAGGGCGTTGCCGAACCGCCTTAGTACAGCCCGCCGTCCACCCGGATCAGCGCCCCGGTCGTGTAGCTGGACGCATCGCTCGCCAGATACAGCGCCGTGCTGATGATCTCCTCCGGCCGCCCCGGTCGGCCGGCCGCGCTGCGCGTCGTCCGGCGTTTCTCCTCCGTCCAGGCCTTGGAGATGTCGGTGAGGAACGGTCCGGCCGAGATCGTGTTGACGCGTACTTTCGGGCCGTACTCCAGGGCGAAGACCGTCGTGAGGGTGTTGAGAGCGGCCTTGGCGCCGGCGTAGGGGCCGAACCGCGGCTGCGGGAACAGGGCCCCCGAGGAGGAGACGTTGATGATCGAGCCGCCGTCGCCCTCGGACATCCGCTGCCCGATCAGCGAGGCCAGCCGGAACGGGCCTTTGAAGTTGACCCCGATCACCTTGTCGAACAGCTCCTCGCTGGTCTCGGCCGACGAGGGGGCGAGAGGTGACATGCCGGCGTTGTTGACCAGGACGTCCACCTTCCCGAACGCCTCGTACGCGGCGTCGGCGAGGCGGCCGAGGTCGTCCCAGTGCCCCACGTGCGCGGCGACCGGCAGCGCGCGCCGGCCCAGGTCGCGGACCTCCGCGGCGACCGTCTCGCACGCGTCGAGCTTGCGGCTGGCGATCACCACGTCGGCGCCGGCGGTGGCGAAGGCCCGCACCATCTCCCGGCCCAGGCCCCGGCTGCCGCCGGTGACCAGCGCGACCTTGCCGGACAGGTCGAACAGGTCGGCCGGGGCGATGGACTTGTCGTCGCGCCCGTTCGTCACGCGTCCACCCGACCCGACAGGCTGTCGTCGTCGACGATGTGCGCGTACCGCTTGCGGGCCGCCTCCAGCTTGGGCGGGATGTGCTCGCTGGGGAACAGGCCCTCGGCCGGCCGGTAGTTCTTCAGCAGCTGTCTGGCGATCGTGGTGCGGTGCACCTCGGTCGGACCGTCGGCCAGGGCGAGGTTCGGTGCGGCCATCCACCACTTGGCGAGCGGGAGTTCGCCCGTGGTGCCGAGCGAGCCGTGCAGATGCACCGCCCGCTGGATGATGTCGTGCAGCACCTTGGCCGTCTGCACCTTGCACATGGCGATCTGGGTGCGGGCGGCGCCGTGCGGCTGGGTGTCGATGATCCAGGCCGTGTGCAGGACGAGCAGCCGGAACTGCTGCAGCTCCACCCACGAGTCGGCGATGAACTGCTGCACCGCCTGCTTGTCGGCCAGCGGCGTGCCCTGCGTACGCCGGGACAGCGCGCGCTCGCACATCATGTCGAAGGCGCGGCTGCACTTGCCCACCGTACGCATCGCGTGATGCACCCGGCCGCCGCCGAGGCGGGCCTGGGCCACCTCGAAGCCCTCACCGGGGCCGCCGAGCATGGCGTCCGACGGGACGCGCACCTGGTGGTAGCGGATGTAGGCGTGGATGCCCTCGTCGAGGTTCTCGCGCTCGTCCATCGTGCCCACGTTGCGCTTGATCTCGATGCCGGGTGTCTCGGCCGGGACGATGAACATCGACATGCGCCGGTGTGGCGGCGCGTCCGCGTCGGTGACGGCCATGACGATCAGGAAGGCCGCGTACCGGGCGTTGGAGGAGAACCACTTCTCACCGTCGATGACCCACTCGTCGCCGTCGCGGTGGGCGCCGCAGACGAACTCCTTGGGGTCGGCGCCCGCCTGCGGCTCGGTCATGGAGAACGTGGAGACGATCTCCCCGTCCAGCAGTGGCCGGAGGTAGCGGGCCTTCTGCTCCTCGGTGCCGAACATGGCCAGGATCTCGGCGTTCCCGGTGTCGGGGGCGGCGGTGCCGAACACCGTCGGGGCCCAGTAGGAGCGGCCGAGGATCTCGTTGAGGAGGGCGAGCTTCACCTGGCCGTAGCCGGGGCCGTCCAGATCGGGGCCGAGGTGGCACGCCCACAGGCCCTGCTCCCGGACCTGCCGCTGCAGCGGACGCAGGATCGCGCGGGCCTTCTCGTTGCGCGTGTCGTACGGGTCCCCGCCGTGCGGGAAGAGGAGGTCGAGCGGCTCGACCTCCTCGCGGACGAAGGCCGCCGCCCAGTCCAGCTTCGCCTGGAAGTCGGGTTCGATCGTGAAATCCAGCATGCCGAAAACAGTATACTTTTTATGGCTCACGGTCCATACTCATGGGCAGACTCGGCGCATTGGGTATGCGCAATAGGAGATGAGCCGCGGAGGAGTTGGTCCGATGCAGAGGCCGATGGAGGGCGTGCGGGTGCTCGAAGTCGCCCAGTTCACCTTCGTCCCGGCGGCGGGTGCCGTGCTCGCCGACTGGGGCGCCGACGTGATCAAGATCGAGCACGCCGAACGGGGCGACGCCCAGCGGGGGTTGGTCCGGGTGCTCGGGTACGAGGCCGTCAGCAAGGGCTCGTCGTTCTTCCCGATCATGGAGGGGCCCAACCGCGGGAAACGCAGCGTCGGTCTCGCCCTGGAGAAGCCGTCCGCGCGCCCCGTGCTGGAGGAACTGATCCGGGGCAGCGACGTGTTCCTCACGAACTTCCTGCCCGAGGCGCGGGCGAAGCTCCGGATCGACGTGGAGGACGTCCGGGCGATCAACCCCGACATCATCTACGTCCGCGGCAGCGGCTTCGGTGCGCGCGGCGAGGAGGCGGGCAAGGGGGGCTACGACAGCACGGCCTTCTGGGCGCGCGGCGGAAGCGCCGCCGGTGTCACCCCGCCCGGCGCGGACCGGATGACCCGGATGCCGGCCGGCGCCTACGGCGACGCGATGGGCGGGATGACCATCGCCGGGGGCATCGCCGCCGCCCTCTACTCCCGTGCCACGACCGGTGAACCGTCCGTCGTGGACGTGTCGTTGGTCGGCGTCGGCGCCTGGGCGACGCAGTTCACGGTCAACATGGCACTGATGTCCGGCGGCCCGCTCCCCGTGCACACCCCGCCCCGGCACGGCTCGGCCACCAACCCGCTCATCGGGGCCTACCGGTCCTCGGACGGCCGCTGGATCGAGCTGTCGATGCTGCAACCGGGCCGGTACTGGGCGGAGTTCTGCAAACTGGCCGGCCGCGAGGAGCTGGCCGCCGACGAACGCTTCGACAGCACCGAGAAGTTGATGGCGAACGCCGCCGAGGCCGCCGAGATCGTCGCCGACGTCATCGCCTCCCGCCCCTACGCGGAGTGGGTCGAGATCCTCTCCCGGGGCGAGGGCCAGTGGGCGGCCGTGCAGAACGCCTGGGAGGTCGGCCAGGACCCCGCCCTGCGCGCCAACGGCCTCATCGCCCCCGTCGTGGACGCCGACGGAGTCGACCGCGAACTGGTCGCGAGCCCCGTCCAGTTCGACGAGATGCCGGTCGGCCTCACCCGGGCGCCCCAGTTCGCGGAACACACCGACGAGGTCCTGCGCTCCCTCGGCCTGAGCGAGGACGAGCTCATCGCGCTCAAGATCGACGGCGCGGCGACCTGACGGACGTACGAAGAGAGGAGCCGTGATGAGTACGACGCTCGAACCCGACGGCACCCATGACGGAGTGCCCGCCTACCACTTCGACAACCGGCTCGGCGGCCCGGTCCTCAGCCACCAGGAGCGCTGGGACGAGATGGCCGCCGGCCACGCCGGTTTCCGCAGCACCGTCGCCCGCGGCTACTGGGTCGTCACGGACGGCCCCGCCGTGCAGCAGGCGCTCCAGGACTGGCGGACCTTCTCCAGCACGTCGGTGACCGTACTGGAACCGGACCCCAAGTTCCTGTGGATCCCCGAGATGCTGGACCCGCCCACGCACTCCGTGTGGCGGCGCCTGCTGGGCCGTTACTTCTCGCCGAGCTCCGTCGCCGCCCGGGAGGCGGAGGTCCGCCGGGTGGCGGGTGAGATGATCGACGAGCTGAAGGGCCGCGACGGCGCGGACGTGCTCGACGAGTTCGCGCGCCGCTTCCCGACCGTGATCTTCATGCGGCTCATGGGCCTGCCGGAGGAGGACCTGCCCACCTTCCTCGCCTGGACTCACGAGCTGCTGCATCTCTCGCACCGCGAAGATCCCGACGGCGCCCGCCAGTTGGCCGCCATGCGGGAGGTGTCGGCCTACTTCGAGGAACAGATCGCCCTGCGCCGCAGGACCCCGCGCGACGACCTGCTCTCCACCGCCATGGCCTGGACGATCGACGGCGCACCGATCGACGACCGGGACATGCACGCCTTCTGCATCCTGATGTTCCAGGCGGGCTTCGACACGGTCCCGATCTCCGTCGGCTGGGCGCTCTACCACTTCGCCACCCACCCCGAGCAGCGGGCGGAGATCCTCGCCGACCCCTCGCTCATCCCCACCGGGGTCGAGGAGATCCTCCGCGTGTACTCACCCGTCGTCCCGGCGCGCAAGGCGACCCGGGACGTGGAGATCGGCGGCTGCCCGGTCAAGGCGGGCGAGATGGTGATGCTGCCGATCGTGGTCGCCAACCGCGACCCCGAGCGGTACGACAACCCGCTGGAGGTGGACCTGCACCGCAGGGCCACCAACCACATCGCCTTCGGCTCCGGCCCGCACCGCTGCCTCGGCTCGCACCTCGCCCGCCTCGAACTCAACGTGGCGGTCGAGGAGTGGCACCGGCGCATCCCCGACTACCGGGTCGCCCCGGGCCAGGAGCTGTGGCAGCACGGGAACATGTACGGCATCACGTCGCTGCGTCTGGAGTGGTGACCGGGAATGACCCCTCCCCTCAGCGCGGCGGACCTCTATCACACCGGGATCGTGGTCCCCGACATCGAGGCCTGGAAGGCCCGGATGACCGAGGTCGCCGGCTACCGCTGGACCGAGACCATGACCGGCGACGTACGGGTCCGTCTGGCCGACGGCGACCACGCCCTGCACCTGCGCTACGCGTACTCGCTCGACGCACCGCACATCGAACTCGTCCAGGAGGTCCCCAAAACCCCCTGGACGGCGGCCGAACGCATCGCGACCCACCACCTCGGCTACTTCTGCGACGACGTCCCGACGACGTCCAAGCGGCTGGAGGAGGCGGGATTCCCGCTGGAGGCGTGTGCGATCGTCGACGGCGCTCCGGCGCTCTTCGCCTACCACCTGGATCCCTCCGGCGTACGTATCGAGATCGTGGACCGCGCCCTGATCCCGGACCTCGACGCCTACCTCCGCGCGAAGGCACCGACGTGGCGCTGACGTTCACCGAGGAGCACGAGGAACTCCGGTCGACCCTGCGCCGGTTCCTCGCGGACAAGGCGCCGAGCGATGCGGTGCGGCGGTCGATGGAGTCCGAAGAGGGGTACGACCCACGCCTCTGGCGGCGGATGGCCGACCAACTCGGCCTCCACGGGCTCGCGTTGCCGCAGAAGTACGGTGGTTTCGGCGGCGGCCCCGTCGAGTTGGGGATCGTCCTGGAGGAACTGGGCCGGGTCCTGCTGCCCTCGCCGTACTTCGCCAGCGTGGCCCTCGCCGGACAGGCGCTCGCCGTGTCCGGCGACGACACGGCGAAGGCCCGCTGGCTGCCCGCGATCGCCGACGGCACGTCGACCGGCACGCTGGCGCTGGCCGAGGAGAGCGGGTCGTGGAACGTCGGGGACGTGACGGCCGAGGCCGTGCGGGACGACGCGGGCTGGCGTGTGTCGGGCACGAAGATGTTCGTCGTCGACGGTCACCGTGCCGACCTGCTCCTCGTCGTGGCCCGCGCGCAGGCCGGGCCAGGGCTGTTCGCCGTGGACGGCGGGGCGGCCGGAGTCTCCCGTACCCGCCTGGAGACGCTCGACCCGACAAGGCGGCTGGCGCGCGTCGACCTCGACGGCGCACCGGCGCTGCGGGTCGGCCCGGAGGGCGACGCCACCGCGTATCTGCGCACGGTGACCGACCTCGCGGTCGTGGCGCTCGCCGCCGAACAGGTCGGCGGGGCGCAGGCCTGTCTGGACTCGGCGGTCGGGTACGCGAAGGTGCGGGTGCAGTTCGGGCGGCCGATCGGGTCGTTCCAGGCGATCAAGCACAAGTGCGCCGACATGCTGATGAAGGTGGAGGGCGCCCGGTCGGCGGCGTACCACGCGCTGTCCGTGGCGGCCGAGGAGGGCGTTCGCGGAGCCGGCGAACTGCCGGTGGCCGCCGCCCTCGCCGCGGCCTACTGCGCGGACGCCTTCACCCACGCGGCCAAGGAGAACATCCAGATCCACGGCGGCATCGGCTACACGTGGGAGCACGACGCGCACCTCCACCTGAAACGCGCGAAGTCGTCCGAGCAGCTCTTCGGCAGCCCGGCGACGCACCGGGGGCGGCTGGCCGACCTGGTCGGAATCTCCGCAACCACGGCGACGGAAGGCTGAGTACGTGGGAATTCGCGACCGTCTGTCCCGGCTGCTGACAGAGGCGGACGCCGACGCCGAGGCGATCGAGCACGACGGCGAGTGGTGGACATGGGGCCAGGTGCAGAAGACCGCCCGGCAGATCGTCGACGCCCTGGACGCGGCCGGCCTTCGGACCGGTGCCCGCGTCGGTGTCGTCCTCGAGAACCGGCCCGAGCATGTCGCCGTCGTCGCCGCGGTGCTCGCCTCCGGGCGCTGCCTGGTGATGCTGAGCCCGTTGCAGCCGGCCGCGCGACTCGCGAACGACATCGCCGGGTGTGAGCTGCCCGTCGTCGTCTCCGGTGCCGAACCCCTGTCCCGCGAAGGCGTGTCGGCAGCGGTGACCGCGCACGGAGCGGCGCTGGAGCTGGGCACCGACGGCACCCTGCGGCCCGCGGGCGGCACCGCGCCCGCCGACGCCCCGGTCAACCCCGGCGTCGCCGTGGAGATGCTCACCTCCGGCACCACCGGCCCCCCCAAACGCGTCCATCTGCGCATCGGCCAGCTCGACCAGGCCCTCGTCTCCGGCGGCCAGACCCCGAAGGCGGAGCGACTGCTGTCCCGGTCGGCGGCCCTCGTGGCCACACCCCTCGTGCACATCGGCGGCCTGTGGCGGGCGCTCGGCTGTCTCGCGACCGGGCGCCGCATGCTTCTGATGCCCAAGTTCGCCGTGGAACCCTGGGTGAGCGCGGTGGAGCGCCATCGGCTGAAGGCGGCCAGCCTGGTGCCGGCGGCCATCCGCGCCGTGCTCGACGCGGGCGTGCCGAAGGAGCGGCTGGCCGGCCTGCAGGTCATCACCTCCGGCACCGCACCCTGCCCGGCCGAACTCGCCGACGCGTTCTTGCGGACCTACGGCGTTCCCGTCCTGATGACCTATGGCGCGACGGAGTTCGCCGGAGCGGTGGTCGGCTGGACGCTGCCGCTGCACGAGCGCTGGTGGCAGCGGAAGGCGGGCAGCGCCGGACGCGCCTTCGACGGCGTGGAACTACGGGTGACCGGCGAGGACGGAGCCGAGCTGCCCGTCGGCAGAACCGGGCGGCTGGAGGTGCGGACCGAGCAGAGCACCCGGGGTGGCGGGGCGTGGACGCGCACCAGCGATCTCGCCCGCATCGACGCGGACCGGTTCGTCTGGATCGAGGGACGCGCGGACGACGCCATCATCCGCGGCGGCTTCAAGGTGCAGCCGGAGACGGTCAAACGCGTACTGGAGACGCATCCGGCCGTGCGCGAGGCGGCCGTGGCGGGGCTCCCGGACGCGAGGCTGGGCGAGGTGCCGGTCGCCGCGGTCGAGATCGAGCCGCAGCGGCAGGCCCCGGACACCGCCGAACTCGTCGCCCTCTGCCGCGCCCGGCTCACCCCGTACGAGGTCCCGGCGCACATCGTCGTCCTGGACGCCCTGCCCCGGACCCCGTCGAGCAAGGTCAGTCGTGTGGAGCTGCTGGACCTCGTCCGCGCCAGGATCGAACCGCAGGACCGCGTCAAGGAGAACCAACGATGACGGACACACAGGAGAAGTCCGCCGAGACCTTCGGCGTACTGACCGACGAGGCCGTCGAGCGCTCCCGCCGCCGCCTCGGCGTCCCCCAGCCCCAGCGCAACCCCCCGCACAACTACGAGGTGACCTGGGACGGCGCACGCCACTTCGCGTACGGCTACGGCGACGACAACCCCCTCTACTGCGACCCGGAGTACGCGGCCGGCACCCGCTGGGGAACACTCCTCGCACCACCCACCTTCCTGTACACGATGGGCGAGGACGCCGCCCCGACGCCGGACCCCGAGACCAGGGCACTGCTCAGGGGCGACCCCTTCGCCGGACTCGGTTCCTACCAGGCGGTGATGGAGTACGAGTGGTGGCGCCCGCTCCAACTCGGCGACCGCTGCCGGGTGTTGCAGACCCAGGTGGGCGTCCACCTCAAGCCCAGCCGGTTCGGCGGCCGCACCGCACACGTGGTCCGCGACTACCTCTACGCCAACGGGCGCGGCGAGATGCACGCCCTGCGCCGGGGCACCTGGATCAACGCCGAGCGGCACACCTCGAAGAAGCGGGCCAAGGAACGACTCGTCCAGGAGCCCTACGGCCCGGGGCAACTCGCCGAGATCGACGCGGCGTACGCGGCCGAGACCCGTCGCGGTGCCGAGCCCCGCCACTGGGAGGACGTCGAGATCGGTGAGGAGCTCCAACCCCGGGTGAAGGGGCCGCTGACCACGACGGACGTGGTCGTCTGGCACCTGGGCTGGGGCATGCAGCTCACCCCGCCCGGGGCGTTCGGGATCGCCGCGAAGGTCCGGCGCAAGGCGCCCGGCCTGTATCCGCCGAACCCGCTGAACGTGCCCGACACCGTGCAGCGTCTGCACTGGGAGCCGGAGCGGGCACGGGAGTTGGGGTTGCCGGGTCCCTATGACTACGGAGGCATGCGCGAGACCTGGCTCTGCCATCTGCTCACCGACTGGATCGGCGACGACGGCTGGCTGTGGAAACTCCGCTGTGAGCACCGGAAGTTCAACTACCTGGGCGACACCACCTGGGTGCGCGGCACGGTCGTCGACAAGCGGCGGACGGACGGGCGGGCCGAGGTGCACATCGAGGTGCGGTGCGAGAACCAACGGGGCGAGATCACCACCCCCGGTACAGCCGTCGTCCTCCTGCCGACCCGCGACCGCGCCGCCGAACTGCCGGCACCGCCCGCCGACGACCTGGACGGCATGGTCGCCCATGAACTGGTCCAATTCGCCGTCACCGGCGATCAGTCGCACGATCAGAGGAGGTAGGCGTGTCCGACGAGGTGCTGGTGGAACGCCGTGGCGCGATCCAGGTCATCACGATCAACCGCCCGGCGAAGAAGAACGCACTGGACGCCGGGGTGGCCACCGGCGTCGCGGCCGCGGTGGACGAGCTCGACGAGTCGGACGAGCTGCGGGTGGGTGTCCTCACCGGCGCGGGCGGGACGTTCTCGGCGGGGATGGACCTCAAGGCGTGGCTGCGCGGCGAGACGCCCGCGATCGAGGGCCGCGGCCTGTGCGGGATCAGCATGACCCCGCCGCGCAAGCCGTTGATCGCCGCGGTCGAGGGCTGGGCCCTGGCCGGCGGCTTCGAACTCCTGCTGGCCTGCGACCTGGTCGTCGCCGCCCGCACGGCACGGCTCGGCGTGCCCGAGGTGACCCGGTCGCTGGTCGCCCGCGCGGGCGCCGCCCTCCATCTGCCGCGCCGGATCCCGTACGCCGTCGCCCTGGAACTCCTGCTGACCGGACAGCCGATCGACGCCGAGCGTGCCGCCGCGTACGGTCTGGTCAACCGCCTCACCGACGAGGGCGGCGCACTCGAAGGCGCCCTGGAACTCGCCGGGACCATCGCGGCGAACGGGCCTCTCGCGGTCGCGGCGACCAAGCAGATCGCCCGCTCCACCGCCGACTGGTCCCTGGACGAGGCGTGGGGCAGGCAGTTCGACATCGCCGAGCCGGTGTTCCAGTCGCAGGACGCCCGGGAAGGCGCGGCGGCCTTCGCCCAGAAGCGGGCGCCGGTCTGGAAGGGACGTTGAGTGTGACCTCGGGACCGCTCGCCGGCTGCCGGGTCGTCGAACTCGGGGGCATCGGACCGGGCCCGTTCGCCGGGATGCTGCTGGCCGACCTCGGGGCGGAGGTCGTCCGCGTGGACCGGCCGGGGCGGGCGGACGAGCCGGACGCGGGCGGACCGGCGGATGTACTGGGCCGGGGCAAGCGGTCGGTCGTACTCGACCTCAAACAGCGGGAGTCGGCTGCCGCGCTCCTCCAACTCGTCGAGCGGGCCGATGTGTTGATCGAGGGGTTCCGTCCGGGTGTCACCGAGCGACTGGGCCTCGGACCCCACGACTGCCTGGCCCGCAACCCCCGCCTGGTCTACGGCCGCATGACGGGCTGGGGACAGGAAGGGCCGCTCGCCGCCGCCTCCGGACACGACATCACCTACATCGCGCTGACCGGCGCGCTCGGCGCCATCGGCGCCGCGGACGGCCCGCCGCAGATCCCGCTGAACCTCGTCGGTGACTTCGGGGGCGGCGGCTGCTACCTCGTCATCGGCGTCCTGGCGGCCCTGCACGCCGCCGCCCGCACCGGCCACGGCCAGGTCGTCGACGCGGCCATCGTCGACGGCACCGCCCACCTCCTGGCCAGCACCTTCGCGAAGCTCGCCCGCGACGAGTGGAGCGACCGGCGGGGCGTCAACCGCTTCGACGGCGGCTGGCCCTTCTACGCCGTGTACGAGACCAAGGACGGCCGCCATATGGCCGTCGGGGCACTGGAGCGCAAGTTCTACCGGAGCCTCGTGGTACTGCTCGACCTGGACGTGGACCCGGACCGGCAGCACGACCGCTCGACCTGGCCGGAGCTGCGGCAGCTGCTGACGAAGCGGTTCGCGGAGCGCACCCGGGACGAGTGGGCGCGGCTCTTCGAGGGCACGGATGCCTGCGTGGCGCCCGTCCTGAGCCTTACGGAGGCCGCCGCCCACCCTCATCTGGCCGCGCGCGCAAGCCTGTTCACCCGCGACGGAGTGGTCCAGCCCGCCGCAGCGCCCCGCTTCTCGGCGACCCCGTCGAGTCCCGGCCGCACGGCACCGGCCGTCGGCGCCGACACCCGGGCGGTGTTCCGGGACTGGGGAGTCGACGCCACCGGGCTGTTCCCCGAATGACCTGACTGACGAAGGAGTTGTCATGCGAGACGCCGTCATCGTCGACGCCGTACGCACCCCGATCGGCAAGCGCAACGGAACGCTGGCGTCGGTACATGCGGCGGATCTGTCGGCCGAGGTGCTCAAGGCGCTCGTCGAGCGCACCGGAATCGACCCCGGCACGGTGGACGACGTGGTCTGGGGCTGTGTCACCCAGATCGGCGACCAGTCCAGCAACGTCGGTCGCTTCGCCGTACTCGCCGCCGGCTGGCCCGAACACGTCCCGGCCGTCACCGTCAACCGGGCCTGCGGCTCCAGCCAGCAGGCGGTCGACCAGGCCGCACACGCCGTGATGTCGGGCCAGTACGACCTCGTGGTGGCGGGTGGCGTCGAGACCATGAGCCGGGTGCCACTCGGCTCGCACCGGACCATCGGTCAGCCGTACGGCCCCGCCGCGATCGCCCGCTACGACGGTTTCGAGTTCAGCCAGGGCATCGGAGCCGAACTCATCGCCGAACGCTGGGGTTTCACCCGCACCCGCCTCGACGAGTTCGCCTCGGAGTCGCATGCGAAGGCCGCCGCGGCGATCGACGCGGGCGTCTTCGACGACCACACCGTGCCCATCGAGGTCGACGGCACCAAGTTCACCGTGGACGAGGGACTGAGGCGCGGCACCTCGCCCGATACGCTGGCCGGCCTCACACCGTCGTTCAAGGAGGACGGTGTGATCCACGCCGGGAACTCCTCCCAGATCTCCGACGGGGCGGCCGCCCTGCTCATCACCACCCCGGAACGCGCCCGAGAACTCGGCCTCACCCCCCTCGCCCGCTACCACTCCGGAGCGGTCAGCGGCGCCGACCCGATCACGATGCTGCTGGGCCCGATCCCCGCGACCGAGAAGGTACTGCGCCGCTCCGGCCTGTCCCTCGACGACATCGGCGTCTACGAGGTCAACGAGGCCTTCGCACCGGTGCCGTTGGCCTGGCTGGCCGAGACCGGCGCCGACCCCGAGCGGCTCAACCCGCTGGGCGGCGCGATCGGCGTCGGCCACCCCCTGGGCGGCTCCGGCGCGATCCTGATGACACGGCTGCTGGCCCGCATGCGGCGCGAGAACCTCCGCTACGGCCTCCAGACCATGTGCGAGGGCGGCGGCACCGCCAACGCCACCGTCATCGAACTGCTGCGATGACGGTGGCGTTGGCGGTGGCTCATGCCTGCTCGTCGAAGGTGACGACGACCTTCTCCGCGGCCCCGGGAGTCAGCGCCAGCCGGAAGGCCCTCGCCACATCGGCGAACGGCACCCGGTGGCTGATCAGTCGGGCGAAGCGGTCCTGATGCTCGGCGAGTTCCGCGGTCACCTCGAAGATCTCGGTGGGGTAGCCCTGTGAGGCGATGAGGGTCAGCTCGCTGCGGAGCATTCCCCCGAGATCGATGTCCGCGCCCTTCTT
>NZ_JBSFHA010000068.1:0-56338 GCF_053596855.1 Streptomyces sp. NPDC001617 | reverse complement strand
TCTTCCCGGACGCGATGCCCGCCCACACCGAGCTGTTCATCGGGTATCTCGACTCCGCCCAGCTGGCGATCACCGGCGGCCGCCCCGGCTCCGTGCGTAACGGTCCGCCGTGGCCGACGCCTCGTCCAGTGCGGCCAGCGCGGCCGTACGGTCGCCCGCGCGGTAGGCGAGCTCCGCGAGCCGGGCCATCAGGAACGGTGTCTCCGCGTACGCCCCCACCTCGTGGGCCAGCCGCAGCGCCTCCTCGTACTCACCCCTGGCCTCCTCGTGCCGGCCGCGGACCATATCCGCCTCGCCGGCCGCGCTGCACACCTGGGCCCGCATCCAGCGGTCGCCCACCCGCCGGCTGAGCACCCTCAGCTCGGCGAGGTCCTCGTCGACGCCCGTCATACCGCCCGGCGAGTCGACGACCATGTGCGTACGGAACATCAGGGTCACGCCGATCGCCCAGTCGTCGCCGTACGCGCGGCAGTGGGCGACCGCGACGTCCATGACGGCACGGACGTCCGCCGGGCCGCTCAGGATGGAGGCGGCGAACGGCCACACGATGCCGGGGAACCTGGCCGCCTCCGGACCGCCCGGCTCGTAGAACTCCCGCACCCTGGTGGCGTACTCACGCAGCCGCTCGTCCAGGACGCCGTCCATCGGCTCGACGTCGGACCTGAGGAAGAGGTGCAGCATCCGGAGGTTCATCCGGTGCGTGTGGAGGGGGTGGCGCGCCTCGGCGTCGGGGGCGGCGAGGTAGGCGTCGACCGGGTCGGTGCGGTCGAGGGCGGCCGAGAGGGAGGGCTGCGGAGGGGGCCCGGGCGAAGGGGAAGGGACGACGGCGGGCGAGGAGGCGGAAGCAGGCGGCTCGGTCACGGAATCGTCGGGGAAGGGCGGGCCGTCGGCGTGCGGCACGCTGTGGGCGGGCGGCCCGCCGTCCGTGTGCGGCGCGCCCGTGTTGTCCAGGACCGCGCCCAGGCGCAGGATGCGGTCGGTCCAGCTCACGCCCTCCTGGCGGTAGTTGCGCAGCCACCAGAACCAGCCCATGGACAGGGCCAGGGTGCCCGCTTCCTCCTCGGCGCCGGAGGCGAGGGCGCGGTGGAGGGCCGCGCGGATGTTGTCCAGCTCGGTCTCCAGGCGGGTGATCCACGGGAGTTGGCCGGCCGAGCGCAGGCGGGGTTCGGCCTCCGTCACCAGCGCGCCCGCCCAGGCGCGGTGCCGGCGCTCGGCCTCGACGCGCTGCCCGGGGACCTCGGCGGCGCGCTCGACGGCGTACTCGTGGATGGTCTCCAGCATGCGGTAGCGCATGCTGGAAGGGCCGCCCACGTCGTACGGGGACTCGTACGGAGCGGCCACCAGCAGGGACTTGTCGACGAGCGCCCCGATGAGGTCGGCCGCGGGGCCGGTGCACACGGCCTCCGCCGCGGCGAGGTCCCAGCCGCCGGCGAAGACGGAGACCTCGCGCAGGACCGTGCGCTCCCGCTCGTCGAGCAGGTCCCAGGACCAGTCGACGACCGCGCGCAGGGTCTGCTGGCGGGGCAGGACCGTACGGCTGCCGGAGGTGAGGAGGCGGAAGCGGTCGTCGAGGCGGTCGGCGATCTGGCGGGGTGTGAGCAGCCGTAGCCGGGCCGCGGCCAGCTCGATGGCGAGCGGCAGGCCGTCCAGGCGGCGGCAGATCTCCTCGACCGCCGCCCGGTCGCGCAGCACGGTGTCCGCGTCGGGGCGGACGGCGGAGGCGCGCTCCTCGAAGAGGCGGTGGGCCTGGTCGGGGACGAGGGGTTCGACCGGGCGCACGGACTCGCCCGGGACGCCCAGGGGTTCACGGCTGGTGGCGAGGATCGTGAGGCCGGGGCAGTGGGTGAGCAGTGTTTCGGCGAGGGCGGCCGCCGCGTCGATGACATGTTCGCAGTTGTCAAGGATCAGGAGTTGGCTGCGCGGGGCGCAGTACTCGACGAGCAGGGCGACGGGGTCGTCCTGCGGGGCCGTCAGCTCGGTGGTCATCAGCACGGTCTCGCGTAGACCGAGCGCGCTGACCACCGCGCCCGGTACCGCCTCCGGCCGGTCGAGCGGCGCCAGCTCGACCAGCCACGCCTGCGGGATGCCGCCGGCGGCCTCCTCGGCGAGACGGGTCTTCCCGGAGCCGCCCGGTCCGGTGAGGGTGACCAGTCGTGCCCTGTGCAATTCGGAACGGATGGCGTCGAGTTCTGGTTCCCGGCCCA
Organism: Streptomyces sp. NPDC001617; assembly: GCF_053596855.1. Taxonomy (NCBI): domain Bacteria; kingdom Bacillati; phylum Actinomycetota; class Actinomycetes; order Kitasatosporales; family Streptomycetaceae; genus Streptomyces; species Streptomyces sp. NPDC001617. The sequence continues at coordinate 54,134 of NZ_JBSFHA010000068.1, read as the reverse complement.
CGAAAGAGGTGAGGCGGGGACGGAGGTTGCCGGTGCGGGACGGTGGTGGGGCGGGGGCCGGGTGAGCGTGCGGCCCCGAGGCGGACTGCGGGAGCGGCGTCGACTGCGGTTGCGGCTCGGCGAGGAGTTCGGTGTGCAGGGCGCGGAGTTGGGGGCCCGGGTCCGTGCCCAGCGAGTCGGCGAGGGAGCGGCGGGTGGACTCGTAGGCGGCCAGGGCGTCGGCGGTGCGGCCCGTGTCCCGTAGGGCGCGGATGAGGAGGGCGTGGAGGGGTTCGTCGTACGGGTGTGCCGCGGTCAGTTCTTTCAGATGCGGTACGGCGATGTCGGCCCGGCCCAGACGCAGGTCCGCGTCGATGCGGGCGCGGGTCGCTTCCAGGTGGAGGGCGTTCGGGCGGGTCGCCGCGGCGGTGCGGTCGGGGAGGTCGGCCAGCGCGGGGCCGCGCCACAGGGCCAGGGCCTCGTCCAGGACATGGGCGGCCCGCGCGGCGTCGCCCCGGGCCAGGGCTGCCGTGCCCTGGTGGACCAGGTGCTCGAAGACGTACAGGTCCACGTCGTCCTCGGTCGCCTCCAGGCGGTAGCCGCCGGGGGCGGAGGTGACGGCGTCCTTGCCGAGCGCGCGGCGCAGGCGGCCGATCAGGGCCTGGAGGGCGGCGGGGGCATCCTGCGGAGGAGCGTCCGTCCACACCTCGTCGATCAGCGCGTCGAGGGGCGCGACCCGGCCGGGGCGCAGCGCGAGGGCGGCGAGCAGTGTGCGAAGGCGGCTGCCCGGTACGGGCAGGGGAATGCCGCGATCGTCCGCCGCCTCGGTGACGCCCAGGATTCTGTACTGCACCGGGTCATTGTCGCCGGGGGGTCCGGAGTGGGGCACGGTGTTGGGTGCGTCGCGCCGCCGCGCTGGTCACCGACGACGCCCGCACCGGCCATCAGCCCCTGGTGGCCTGCGTGGAGCTCAACCCCCATGCGGCCGCGGTCATGGACCAGGGCGCGCACGGCGCCCACCATCAGTCCAAGGCGTCCAGATCCGGGCGGCGACCGCAGACTGAGTCCCGCCGAGTGGTCCGGCGCGGGTCGATGGGGGCTGGTCGCGCCCACGCGGCGGAGGCACACATCGATACGGCCCCGCGCCCTTTACCGGCGTATCCGCCCAGGCCCTAGACGACGCCCGCTCCACCGCCCGACGCCAGCGCCCCCCGCTTGGGCGTGATCCCCGCCGGTACCGCACGCTGGCGCGCCGGGGTGCCTGTCCAGCAGGTGCCTCGGCGGGCCAGCAGGCGGCCGAGCCAGATTTCCAGGGAGACCAGGTCGGCCAGGCCGTCCAGGGGCAGGGGCTCGCCCTGGGCCGCCGCGCGGAGGGCCTTGCGGACCACTCGGGCCTCCACCAGGCCCGCCTCCGCCAGGAGGGGGGTGCCGAAGAGGGCCATCAGGGAGTCCGCGGCGACCCGGATGCCCGTGCGGGCCGCGACGGCCGCCGAGGCGTGGGAGGGGGCGCCCCAGCCCGGCGGGAGATCGCGGACGCCGGCGCCCTCCAGGACCGTACGGAGGATGGCCGCGCGGGCGCCCGGCTGGACCCGCAGGGCCTCGGGGAGGGCGCGGCAGGCGCGGACCACCTGGTTGTCGAGGAAGGGGGCGTGCAGGCGCTGGGAGCGGATCTCGGCGGCCTGTTCCAGGACGCGGAGGTCGGCGGCCTGGCGGGCGAGCGCCGCACGCGCGCGGTGGTCGCCGGGGCGCAGGCCGGGGCCGACGCCCGCGCGGCTCGTGGACGTCTGTAGGCGAACCGATACTTCAGCCAGCGCCTCACCCGTCAGCCAGCGTGCCGCCGGGCCCGGTCTGGCCCAGGTGAGGGCGGCCAGGGAGGCGCCCACCGCGCCTCCGGGTTCGTCGAAACGGCGCTCCAGGAGGCGTTCGGCCAGCAGCTCCAGGCCCGCCGAATACGGCGTGCGGGCCAGCCGCCGTGCCGCGCCGTACACGCGCGCGGGGACCAGCACCGAACCGTCCGCCTTCGCCAGGGCGGCGACGGGGCGTACCAGGTGGCGGCGTTTGCGGTCCATCAGGAGGTCGGCCAGGCGGGCCGGGTGCGCGTCCAGGACCTGGCGGGCGCCGTAGCCGGTGAAGTGGTCCGCGCTGCCGGAGGCCAGGCGGGCCCGGTGCCGGGCGGCCGTGACCAGGGACTGGGCCGGTTCGTCCGTCAGGGGGCCGTCGAGGTCGGCGTACGGGAGGGACTCCTCGCCTCCGGTGACGACCACGTGGTGCAGGCGGGGGTTGGCGGCGAGGGTGCCCGCGCGCTCCAGTTCGGCCTCGCGCCCGCCGACCGCCAGGTCGTTGAAGGTGACCGCCAGCAGGCGTTCGCCGGCGCCCGTGCCGTGTCCGAGGACCGTTCCCGGCATGCCCGGCAGGCCGGCGGCCAGCAAAGCCAGCGTGCCCGACGCCGGGCCGCCGGAGAGGTCGGCGCCGATGCCCGCGACCGGCATCCCGCGCGCGGCGCGGCGTTCGGCGGGCCCCATGCCCGGTACCGGGCCGGGGTCTATGTCCGCGCCCGGGACGTGTCTCGGCGCCGACAGACGCGCGCGCACCGCCTCCACCAGCGCGTCCCGCACCGCGTCCACCGCGCTGTCCGGGTCGGCCGAGGGCGCCGCCACGGCGAGGGAGGCGACCGGCTCGTAGCCGGCGATCTCGCGCGCTCCGGCGCGCAGGATCAGTGCATGCCCCGGCGGAATGCGCCGTACGCCGTCGTACGGAGTGGAGTCGTGCAGCGCGGCCGGGACGTCCGGAGCGGCGAGGAGAGCGGCGAGATGGCCGAAATCGAGGTTGGCCTCGATCAGGTCGGCGAGCGGGAGGGCGGCGGTCGCATAGGCCGTGCCGCCGGCCCAGGGGGTGTAGAACACCGGGCGCGCGCCCGCCAGATCGCCGCAGACGGTGACCCGGCGGCCCACCTGGACCACGGCCGTGTAACTGCCCGACCAGGCCGTCAGATGCCGAAGCGCGCCCCCGCGCGCGGCGAACAGACCGACCCGCAGCTCCTCGTCGGAGGCGCCGCAGGTGCCCAGGACCGCGATCCGGTTCTGGGCGTCCGCCTTGATCACCCGCACCTCGTCGGGGCGCCAGTCGCCGACCGCCCACAGCGGATCGGGGTCGCCCCACAGGAGTTGGGAACCCACCGGGTGCACCGTCTCCCCGTCGCTCCCGGTGGCGCCCGCGGAACCGATGCCGGCGGTCACCGGTGCGGTGCTGCTCCAACCCACCAACCACCGCATCGACGCCTCCACAGGCTGTGGACAACCAGTGCACCGTACGAACCGGTTCACCATGCTGCCACGAAGAACGCGCGCGTGGAGGTGCGGAGGAGCCGCATACGATCCCTGTGGCGCGCCGGAGCGCTCACCCGTGCGGGGATACCCCGAGGGCCCGAACACCCGTACAGGACAAGGGTTCTGCGACGTGAATGCGCCCCCACTACGCGCCCCGAGAACGCCCTTCGCGCCCTCAAGTTCCGTGGTGGGAGCGGTAATCGCCCTGCGAATGCGGGGGCGATTTTCGGCCAAATTGGCGAGGCGGGGACAGGTGTGGACACGCTCCGTACAGGCTCTGCGCACCACCGAGTCGGGTGCGCAGCCCGGGAGACGGAGTTCGCCTCCCGGACCGTTCCGCCACCCGCGGGGATGGAGGTGGCGGTGTCCCCCAGCCCACTGGATCCAGTACAGCGGGCCGACCCACGCACGGCCCATGGAATCGCTCCCGCGGTGGCCGGAGAAGAGCGCACGGACGGGCGCACGGCCACACAGCGGGAGCACGACGCAACTGCGCGTATCGGACCCGCACTTCAGTACGGACCACAATCCCGCCATCCGGAACAATGCCTCTTAACGCTTGGGATGCGGCGAACTACGCTGGGTTTACGAATGCCGCGTGGTTATGCCAACGCGGCAGCCGTCTGTGTCGAGGGGTGGCGCAATGTCCAGGGAGCAACGCGGGCCGAACGAAAAACTCGGCGCCGTTCTCGCCCTCGCGGGAATCAGCAACGCAGGCCTCGCCCGACGCGTCAACGACCTTGGCGCCCAGCGAGGACTGACACTTCGCTATGACAAGACCTCGGTCGCGCGCTGGGTGTCGAAGGGCATGGTGCCGCAGGGCGCCGCGCCCCACCTCATCGCCGCCGCGATCGGCCAGAAACTCGGCCGCCCGGTGCCGCTCCACGAGATCGGCCTGGCGGACGCGGATCCCGCACCCGAAGTGGGCCTCGCCTTCCCCAGGGACGTAGGACAGGCGGTGAGGTCGGCCACGGAGCTCTACCGTCTCGACCTCGCCGGTCGCCGGGCCGGTTCCGGCGGCATCTGGCAGTCACTGGCCGGATCGTTCGCAGTAAGCGCGTACGCAACGCCCGCCTCACGGTGGCTGATAACACCGGCCGACAGCTCGGTGGCGCGCGAGGCGAACTCGGCCGAGGACTCGGGCGCACCGCTCAAAGTCGGCCACAGCGATGTGCAGAAGTTGCGGGAGGCCGCCGAGGACGCCAGGCGCTGGGACTCCAAGTACGGAGGCGGCGACTGGCGTTCGTCCATGGTGCCCGAGTGCTTACGGGTGGAGGCGGCACCGCTGCTGCTCGGCTCGTACTCGGACGAGGTGGGCAGAGCGCTGTTCGGGGCGTCCGCCGAGCTCACCCGCCTCGCCGGCTGGATGGCCTTCGACACCGGGCAGCAGGAGGCCGCGCAGCGGTACTACATCCAGGCGCTGCGGCTCGCGCGCGCGGCGGCCGACGTGCCCCTCGGGGGGTACGTACTGGCCTCCATGTCCCTCCAGGCGACCTACCGGGGCTTCGGCGACGAGGGCGTCGACCTCGCGCAGGCCGCGCTGGAGCGCAACCGCGGCCTGGCGACCGCCCGCACCATGAGCTTCTTCCGGCTCGTCGAGGCGCGGGCACACGCGCGTGCGGGGGACGCTGTCGCGGCGGGGGCGGCACTGAAGGCGGCCGAGGGCTGGCTGGAGCGGTCCCGGGAGGGCGACAACGACCCGTCCTGGCTCGGCTTCTACTCCTACGACCGGTTCGCCGCGGACGCGGCCGAGTGCTACCGCGACCTGAAGGCACCACGCCAGGTGCGCCGCTTCACGGAGCAGGCGCTGTCGAAGCCGACGGAGGAGTTCGTGCGCTCGCACGGGCTGCGGCTCGTCGTCTCGGCGGTCGCCGAGCTGGAGTCGGGCAACCTCGATGCGGCGTGCGAGCAGGGCGTGCGGGCGGTGGAGGTCGCGGGGCGCATCTCCTCCGCGCGCACCACCGAGTATGTGAAGGATCTTCTGCATCGGCTGGAGCCGTATGGGGACGAGCCGCGGGTGGTGGAGCTGCGGGAGAGGGCGCGGCCGTTGTTGATGGCGCCGGCGTGAGCGGCGCCTAGTCGTCTGCCGGGTTGGTGTCTCGTGGCGAGTGCGGCTCCGTCGTGGGTTGCTCGCAGTTCCCCGCGCTCCCTGCCGGCGTATCCGCATCCAGCGTTTGAAGTGGATGTCAGTGGCGCAGTGCACTATCGAGGTGGGAGGTGGTGCCGGTGCCACGCGAGATCGCTTATGACTGTGACGTGCTCGTGATCGGTGGGGGGATCGTCGGGCTGTCCACCGCGTATGCGATCACGCGCGCCGCGCCCGGCACCCGGGTCACCGTGCTGGAGAAGGAGGCGGGGCCGGCCCGGCATCAGACGGGGCGGAACAGCGGGGTCATCCACAGCGGGATCTACTACCGGCCGGGGTCGCTCAAGGCGCGGTATGCCGTGCGGGGCGCCGCCGAGATGGTCAAGTTCTGCGCGGAGTACGGCATCGCGCACGCCGTCACCGGCAAGCTGATCGTCGCCACCGACCGGGAGGAGCTGCCCCGGCTGCACGCACTGGTGCAGCGCGGCCGGGAGAACGGGATTCCGGTGCGGGAACTGGGCGGATCCCAGATCCAGGAGTACGAGCCGGAGGTGCGCGGTCTCGCCGCCATACACGTCGGCACGACCGGGATCTGCGACTTCGTGGGAGTCGCCCGGCAGCTGGCGGAGGCGTCGGGGGCGGAGATCCGCTACGGGGCGGACGTCGTCCAGGTCGACCGGCGGCCGGAGCTCGGGGTCGCCGTCCGGACCGCCGCCGGTGACGTCGTACGCGCGCGCGTGCTGGTGAACTGTGCCGGGCTCCACTGCGACCGGATCGCGCGGCTGACGGGCGACGAGCCCGGGATGCGGATCGTGCCCTTCCGGGGTGAGTACTACGAGCTCGCGCGGCCCGACCTGGTGCGGGGGCTGGTGTATCCGGTGCCGGATCCGGCGTTCCCATTCCTCGGGGTGCATCTCACGCGCGGGATCGACGGGGGCGTCCACATCGGGCCGAACGCGGTGCCGGCGCTGGCCCGCGAGGGGTACGGCTGGGACGTCGTCCGGCCGCGGGAGGTCGCGGTGACGCTGGCGTGGCCCGGGGCCTGGCGAATGGCCCGGCGGCACTGGCGGTACGGCGCGGGGGAGCTGCGGCGGTCGGTGTCGAAGGGCGCGTTCGTCGAGGCGGTGCGCAGGCTGCTGCCCCCCGTCGAGGCGGAGGACCTGGTGCCGACGGCCGCCGGGGTGCGGGCGCAGGCCGTGCTGCGGGACGGGGCGCTGGTGGACGACTTCCTGATCAAGGAGGGGGCGCGGGCGGTGCATGTACTGAACGCACCGTCGCCCGCGGCCACGGCCTCCCTGCCGATCGGGAGAGAGGTCGCGCGCAGGGCGCTGGCGATGCTGGGCTCCCTATGAGGCTGACCATGTCGCAGCCGCCGTAAAATCGACCGCACTGTGTCTGACTCCCTCAACTCCCCCGAAGCCCGCCGGCCCGCCGAACCCGCCTCCGGCGAGACCGGCGAGCACCTCTCGCATGCCCCCGGCGTCTCCGTACGACACACCAGGGCCAAGGGCGAGCCCCGCTTTCCCGACGGGCCCAAGGCGGACCCGGCCGGTTCGCACTTCGAGCGGCGGATCAGGAGTTTCCAGCCGCGCCGCAGCAGGGTGACCGCCGGACAGGCGGACGCGCTGCAGCGACTGTGGCCCAAGTGGGGGCTGGACATCGACGGGCAGCACGCCATCGACCTGGCCGAGCTGTTCGGCAACGACAACCCCGTCGTGCTGGAGATCGGCTTCGGGATGGGCGAGGCGACGGCCCAGATGGCCGGCGCCGACCCGGAGACCAACATCCTCGCCGTGGACGTGCACACCCCGGGACAGGGCAACCTGCTCAACCTCGCCGACCACGACGGACTGTCCAACGTCCGCGTCGGCAACGGGGACGCGATCATCCTGCTGCGCGAGATGCTCGCCCCGGACGCGCTCGACGGACTGCGCGTCTACTTCCCCGACCCCTGGCCCAAGAAACGGCACCACAAGCGGCGGCTGATCCAGCCCGAGTTCCTCGACCTCGCCGCGACCCGCATCAGGCCCGGTGGGATCGTGCACTGCGCGACCGACTGGGAGCCGTACGCGCAGCAGATGCTGGAGGTGCTCACCGCGCATCCGGCGTTCGAGAACACACAGCCCGGGGGCGGTTTCTCGCCCCGTCCCGAGTTCCGGCCGCTGACCCGTTTCGAGGGCCAGGGACTGGACAAGGGACATGTCGTGAACGACCTGCTCTTCCGTCGCGTACAGCACCACAACCAACCCCCCACCTAGGGTCAATGCCGTGGCCACCTTCCCTCCGTACCCGACGCAGCCGCCGCACGCGGGCGGACCTCCGGCCGCGCTCGGGCACGCGCACTGGTGGCAGCGCGGATGGGTGCGCTACGGCGCGCTCGTCACCCTGCTCGCGCTCTCCGGGCTCGTCATCCTGGCCCTGGTGCGCGAACAGACCGGCACCGAGGGCTTCCTGGTCGGTCTCGGCCTCGCCGTACTCCCCGTCCCGCTCCTCATAGCCGCCTTCCGCTGGCTGGACCGGGTGGCCCCCGGCCCCTGGCGGAATCTCCTCTTCTCCTTCGCCTGGGGCGCCTGCGCGGCGGCACTGATAGCGATCGTGGCCAACAGCTTCGCGACGAAGTGGATAGCCACGGCGACGGCCGACCCGTCCAGCGCGGACACCCTCGGCGCGACCGTCATAGCGCCCATAGTCGAGGAGTCGGCCAAAGCGGCCGCCGTTCTGCTCGTCTTCCTCTTCCGCAGACGGGACTTCACCGGGATCGTCGACGGAGTGGTGATAGCCGGCGTCACCGCGACCGGCTTCGCGTTCACCGAGAACATCCTCTACCTGGGCACGGCCTTCGGCACCGACCAGCTCACCGGCGACCGGGGCATCGCCTCCGTGACCGCGGCGACCTTCTTCGTACGCGTCATCATGTCCCCCTTCGCGCACCCCCTGTTCACCGTCCTGACCGGCATAGGCTTCGGCCTCGCAGCAACGGCGGCCGACCGCCAGCACACCCGCCGTGTCCTGATCCCCCTGTGCGGCCTGCTCCTCGCGATGGGCATGCACGCGATGTGGAACGGCTCCTCGACCTTCGGCGAGTATGGCTTCTTCGCGGTCTACGCGGCCTTCATGGTTCCCGCGTTCGGCCTGCTGACCTGGCTGGTCATCTGGACCCGCCAGCGCGAACTGCGCACCGTCCGCGAGGAACTTCCCGCCTACGCCGTCACCGGCTGGCTGACCCCCGCCGAGCCGTACGCCCTCGGCTCGATGCGGGCGCGCCGACTGGCCCGCGACTACGCCGCCCGTCACCTCGGAAAGCCCGCCGCGCAGACGGTGCAGCAGTACGAGGCCTTCGCGACCTCGCTGGCTTTTCTACGGCACCGGGGGCGCCGTGGGCGGGCGGGCGCCGACTTCGTCGTACGGGAACGGGAGTTGCTGGCCGAGCTGTGGCACCGCCGGGAGGTGGCCCGGCCGGCCCTGGACTACGCGGCGCGGGCCACGGCACCACCGGTACCGGTGGCCGCGCCGCCCTGGCCGGTGTACGGGGCGTACGGGTATCCGACGGGGCCGAATCCCACGTACGGCCCGTACCCGGCGTACAACCCGTATCAGTCGTAGGACCGCGGAGGGTGCGACACCGCCGGTCCGCGCGGTCGTGGCTGAGCGCCGTTGCGGCGGAGGGAAAGGGCCGACACAACGAGACCGGCAGAGTGAAGAGACGGGCAGCGGGCCGAGCCTCGCGAAGCGGCAGCCACCGGCGGTCAGTCCGACGCCACCGGTCATCGGCCGACGCGAACCCCGCCGACCCGGGCCGAAGCCCGCCGCCCGACCAAGCCCCGGCTCGCCGACCGACCACCAGCCGAGCAAGCCCTGCCCCGCCCACCGCCAAGCCCTGCCGCCAGTCGACCAAGCCCCGGCCCATCGACCGGTTTGGCTCCCCGCCGCCAGCCGAGCACGCCCCGACCCGCCGATTCGAGCAAGCCCCGGCCCATCGACCGGCCAAGACCCGACCGCCAGCCGACCAAGCCCCAACCCACCCACCGGCCAAGACCCGACCGCCAGCCGACCAAGCCCCAACCCACCCACCGGCCAAGACCCGACCGCCAGCCGACCAAGCCCCAACCCACCGACCGGTCAGGTCCCAGCCCGTCGACCGACCAAGACCCGCCGCCAGCCGAGCACGCCCCAAACCGCCCACCGGCCAAGACCCGACCGCCAGCCGACCAAGCCCCAACCCACCGACCGGTCAGGTCCCAGCCCGTCGACCGGCCAAGACCCGCCGCCAGCCGAGCACGCCCCAACCCGCCCACCGGCCAAGCCCCGGCCGCCAGCCGACCAAGCCCCAACCCACCGACCGGTCAGGTCCCAGCCCGTCGACCGGCCAAGACCCGCCGCCAGCCGAGCACGCCCCAACCCACCGACCGACCAAGACCCGGCCCGTCGACCGGTCAGGTCCCGGGTCGGCCGGTCAGGCCGATGCCTCCGTCAGGCGGGCGATCTCCTGGTCCGTGAGCGTCAGGGTTTCCACTCCCAGTAGGGCCGGCAGCTGTTCCGGGGTGCGGGCCGAGGCGATCGGGGACACCACCGTCGGCTGGGCCGCGAGCCAGGCCAGGGCGACCGTCGGGACCGGGGCGTCGTGTACCTCGGCGATCTCGTCCAGGGCCGCCAGGACCTTCTGACCGCGCTCGGTCTCCAGGTGCTTGCCGGCGCCCGCCGCGGCGCGCGCGCCCTCGACCGTCGCACCGGGCCGGTACTTGCCGGTGAGGAAGCCCGAGGCGAGGGCGAAGTACGGGACGGCGGCGAGGCCCTGCCGGGAGGCGAGGTCCTGGAGGCCGCCCTCGTAGGTGTCCCGGGAGACCAGGTTGTACTGCGGCTGGACGGCGACGTACCGGGCGAGGCCCTCACGGTCGGAGAGGTCCAGGGACTCCTGGAGCCGCTCGGCCGTGATGTTGGACGCGGCGATGTGCCGCACCTTGCCCGCCCTCACCAGCTCGTCGAGCGCCCCGATGATCTCCTCGACCGGCACCTCGATCTTGTCGAAGTGGGTGTAGTAGAGGTCGATGTGGTCGGTGTCGAGGCGGCGCAGGGAGGCGTCGGCGGCGGCCTTGATGTTGGCCGCGGTCAGGCCCGGGAAATCGGGGTGCTGGCTCACCTTGGTCGCGATGACGACGTCGGACCGGTTGCCGCGGGACCTGACCCACTTGCCGATGATCGTCTCGGACTCACCACCGGCGTTGCCGTCGACCCAGTGCGAGTACGAGTCCGCGGTGTCCACGAAGTTGCCGCCCGCCGCCGCGTACGCGTCGAGAACGGCGAAGGACGTGGCCTCGTCGGCGGTCCAGCCGAAGACGTTGCCGCCCAGGGCGAGCGGAAAGACCTCGAGGTCGGAGGAGCCCAGCTTGCGAAGAGAAGTCATGTCCTACGTCAACACCCGCACCGGATACGGATCTTCCGGAACGGCCGCGAATTTCCCGTGAACAACCGGAGGGCTCCGCTCCGAAACCGGCTGCCCTGACGTCGGGGGTCGTCGCCAGGGCCGCCGGAGAATCGACGGGACGTGTCCTACGGGTTGAGGCCCTTGCTGCGCAGCCAGGTCATCGGGTCGATGCCGGTGGACTGCCCGTTCGGGTGGACCTCCAGGTGAAGGTGCGGGCCGGTCACGTTGCCGGTGGCGCCGATACGCCCGATGACGTCACCCGTGGCGACCTTCTGGCCGACGCTGACGCTGATCGAGGACTGGTGGCAGAACCACAGCTCGGTGCCGTCGTCGAGGGTGATGATCGTGCGGTAGCCGTACGACCCGGCCCAGCCGGCCTCGGTGACGGTGCCGGAGTGGATGGCCTTGATGAGGGTGCCCGTGGGCGCCGCGAAGTCGAGCCCGGTGTGATACCCGGAGGACCACATCGAGCCGGCCTGCCCGAAGGTGCCGGTGATCGTGTAGGACACGACCGGAAGCTTGTACTGCTTGGCCAGCTCGGCCAGGCGCGCGGCCTCGTCCGCCTTCTTGGCGGCGGCCTCCGCCTTCTCCTTGGCGGCCTCGGCCTTGGCGGCCGCGTCCTTCTCGGCCTTGGCGGCGGCGTCGTCGATCTGCCGGGCGAGGGCGGTCTCGGTGGCGTACTGGGCCTTGCTGTCGACCTGGACCTGCTGCGACTCGGCCTGCGCCATGATGCGGTCGCGCAGCGCCTCGCCGGCGTCCCTGGCACCCTGCGTGGTGTCCTCGGAGGTCACGCCGACGCTGCTGAGCGCCGTGGCGGAGCCCTTCGGGGCATCCGAGTCCCCGCCGAACACATGGGTCACGGAGGCCAGATCGGGCATCGATATGGAGACCGGCGGCTTGCCGGTGTTGGCGCTGGCCATGCCGCCCGCGCCGACGGCGGCTATGACACCGACGCCGAGAACCGTGGAGCTACGGGCGAGCCCGCCGCCGCCGCGCTGCTTGGCGACGCGGTGCCTACCACGTACCGGCCGTAGGGAATCCTCGGTGGGATTCCACTCCTCCCACTGACCCTCGTCGGTACGGGGTCCGGGAAAGCCGAAAGGCTCGGTGCTCGGCACGAACGGGGCTGCCGGGGCAGGCGGGTTGGACGCCACGTGGGCGTGCTCCTTTCCTTCCTTCTCGCCTACCGGGTTAGCTGACGGGTTCGGAGCAGGAAGGTCTCCTACGCGCGTATACCTGTCGTGGGCCCACGACGGCATCCGCGCGATTCACCCCAGGGTGGTGGTTCCCCGGTTCCCTTGCGGGATTCGGCGCGTGCGCACGGAGCCGACTCTTGTGACGGCTGGGACGACCGCGCTGCGTTATCGAACGTTAATAGACCCGGGGTGTGGATTCCAAGGTGTTCCGCTTGATCATTAACGTTCTTGGCCTGGACGTAGGACTCATGACCGGCGAAAAACGGGCGAGTTGGCCACTCCTCAGGATCTTCACAGCCATTGACCGTATGTCAGTTGTTATGCGGAGGGCGGCCGAACGATCACCCCGGGTGATGCCGTACGACAGGAGGGCCATGGCGGGAAACCGGGAAACTGGGAAACGGGAAAACGCTCAGGGCCGGAGTCCATGTACTGGACTCCGGCCCTGAGCCTGAGTAGCGGGGACAGGATTTGAACCTGCGACCTCTGGGTTATGAGCCCAGCGAGCTACCGAGCTGCTCCACCCCGCGTCGTTGTGACACCAGCATACGCCATCCGCGGGACGCCCAGCACCACGGTTTATCGCGGCCGGTTCTGGGGCGTGGGCCGGGGCCGGCCTGCGGTCCCTGCGCGGCGCCGGCGACCCGACCGCACCGGGCACAGGATGTCGGGTCCGGCACGGTGGGGCTTCCCTAGCGTGGAGATCAGTGAAGGAAGGACGGCCAGGAGTGCTGGAGCGGCTGAATCAGGCCATGGACCACATCGAGGAGCACCTCGATGAGCCCATCGACGCGGCTGAGCTGGCCCGTATCGCCATGACGTCGGAGTACCACTTCCGGCGGATGTTCTCCGCGCTGGCGGGCATCCCGCTCTCCGAGTACATCCGCCGCCGGCGGCTGACGCTCGCCGGGGCCGAAGTGCTCGCCGGGGAGCGGACGCTGCTCGATGTCGCGGTGCGCTACGGGTACAGCTCGGGCGAGGCGTTCGCGCGTGCCTTTCGCGCCGTGCACGGGGTCGGTCCCGGTGAGGCGCGGCGGACCGGCGCCGCGCTGCACTCCCAGCCTCGGATGTCCTTCCGGCTGATCGTCGAAGGGAGCGGCAGCATGCGGTACCGGATAGTGGAGAAGGACGGGTTCAGGCTCGTGGGCAGGGGGACACAGGTCCCGCTGGTCTACGAGGGGATGAACCCGGCCATCGTGGAGTTCGTCAAGAGCATCGGCAAGGAGACGCTGGGGCGTTGGCAGGAGTGTGTGGCCGGGGAGCCCGGCGGTGTCGTGGCCGCCGTCAGCAACCACTCCGCGGACGATGCGGAAGGCACCGAAATCGACTACTTCCACGGGGTGGTGAGCGACGTGGAGGTGCCCGGGGCTTCGGAGAGTCTGGACGTCGAGCCGGGGACATGGGCGGTGTTCGAGTCCTCGGGCGCGTTTCCGCTGGCGGTGCAGTACCTCTGGCGGGATGTGTACACCCAGTGGTTCCCGTCGAACCCGTACCGGAGCCGGCCGGGTCCGTCGCTCTCGCGCACGCGGGTGTCCGAGGACGGTACGCACGCGGACGCGGAGGTGTGGATTCCGGTGGAGCGGGTCGGCGGCTGAACCCCGACGCCGGCTACGGCTTGCGGAGCCGGACAAACCGGCCCAGCCGAACCCCGGGCCGGTACAGCCGATATCAGTCGCGGGGCAGCCGGCAAGGGCCGTGGGGAACTGCCGGCCGGCCCCCGCCCGCCCGCACCCCAGGACTCAGCTCAACAGATGCCCGTTGGGCCCCTTCGCCGGCCCCTCGTACTCCCCCAGCACCACCACATCGACCCCCGCCGCGGCCAACAGCCCACTCCCGTCGGCCTCTTCCACGAACGTGTCCGGCTCCCGCCAAGCCGTCACCACCCGCCGCACCCCCGCCTCCAGGATCAGCCGCGAGCACGGCTTCGGTCGGGACGCCCGTCGTGCGCAGGGCTCCAGGCTGCTGTACACCGTCGCGGTCGCCAGCCTCGCGTCGGCCGGGTCCAGCTTGGCCAGGGCGGCCTCCTCCGCGTGGACCGTGGGATCGCCGGCCTCACGGGAGTGTCCGCGCGCCAGCTCCGTGCCGTCGGCCGCCACCACCACCGCCCCGACGCTGAACGCCGTCTCGGACGGCGGGCACAGCGCCGCCAACTCGCAGGCGAGCCGCAGCCAGTGGCGGTCGGCGGCGGACGTCACCGTGCCGGCGCCGGGTGCCGTCGGCTCGTAGCGCATGAGGACCACGTCCTCGATGCGCCGGGTCTCCAGGAGGCGCAGCCGGCCGGCCTGGTATCCGCCCGGCCCGAACAGCCGAGGTGCCTCCGGATCGCCCACGAAGAGGGGAGCGAGGACCAGCTGGAGTTCGTCGGCCAGGCCCTGCTGGAGGAGCTGGGTGTGGATGGTGCCGCCGCCCTCGACCATCAGCCGCTGTACGCCGCGGGCCTCGTGCAGATGCTCCAGCAAGCGGCGCCAGTCGAGATCGGGGCCGAGCGGGACCACGTCGGCGGCGAGGCCGAGTGCGCGGGCGCGTTCGGCGCCCTTGTCCGTGGTACAGACGATCTTCTCTCCGCCCGTGTGCCAGAACTTCGCCTCCGGGTCGAGGTCGCCGGAGCCGCTGACCGTGACCTTGAGGGGGTACTCGGGTTTTCCCGCGGCCACCCGGGCGGCGCGCCGCTCGGGTGAGTTGACCAGGAGGCGCGGGTTGTCGGCGCGGATGGTGCCGGCGCCGACGAGGATCGCGTCGACGGACGCCCGTACCTCGTCGACGCGGTCGAAGTCGGCCGGGGAGGAGAGCAGCAGGCGCTCGGGGCCGGTGTCGTCGAGGTAGCCGTCCAGGGAGACGGCAGCGGACAGCAGGACGTAGGGGTACGGCATCGGACGCGCTCGCTCTCGGAAGCGGACGGGGCGTGGTTCTTGGTTCAAGTTTGAAACAAACCTACACTGGACGTATGACGACTCGCTGGCTCACCCCTGAGGAGCAGCGCGCCTGGCGCGCGTACATCGCCGCGGCGCACCTCCTGGAGGACGCGCTCGACCGGCAGCTCCAGCAGGACGCCGGCATGACCCATCTGTACTACTCGATTCTGGCGAACCTCTCCGACGAGCCGGAGCACCGGCTGCGGATGACCGATCTCGCCGAGCGGACGAAGATCACCCGCAGCCGGCTGACGTACGCCGTGGCCCGGCTGGAGAAGGACGGGCTGGTCCGGCGCGAGAACTGCCAGTGGGACAAGCGGGGAAGTATCGCCGCCCTCACGGACAAGGGGATGGCGGTGCTGGAGCGGACGGCGCCGGGCCACGTCGAGACCGTACGGACCCATCTCTTCGACCACCTCACCGAGGAGCAGGTCAGGCAGGTGGAGGAGATCTTCACGGGGGTCGCGAAGTCGCTGGAGGAGGACGGGGCGCGAGCCGCCGCGGACGAGGTCCCCTGGCGTCGCCGCTCCTCCCCCTGTTCGTCGACGGAGTGAGCCGGGGCGAGTGAGCCGCGCCTCAATTCTGTTGCTTCAAATTTAAAGCATGGGGTAGGGTCTCACCCGTGGATCCGGTTGCTTCAGATTTGAAGCAGCTCCCACGACAGTACTCCGCACCCGGACCCGGGAGACCCGCATGCCCGACTACCCCGCCGCCACCCCGCGCGCCCGCGTCCGCGTGCCCCTGCGCTTCGGTGACGGCTACAGCGTCGACGCCGAACTGGTCACCTTCCACGGCCTGACCGACGGCCAGGAGCATGTCGCCGTCGTGCTCGGCGACCCGGCTCCCGGCCAGGTCCCCCTGGTGCGGCTGCACTCCGAGTGCCTGACCGGTGACGTCTTCGGCTCGGCACGCTGCGACTGCGGCCCGCAGTTGCGCGAGGCGGTGGAGCGGATAGCAGAGCGTGGCGGAGTTCTGCTCTATCTGCGCCAGGAGGGGCGCGGCATCGGCCTCTACAACAAGCTCGACGCCTACGCCCTCCAGGACCAGGGGCTGGACACATACGAGGCGAACGCGGCCCTGGGACTGCCCGAGGACGACCGCGACTACACGGCGGCGGCCCAGATGCTGCGGGCCCTCGGCATCGACGAGCTGGACCTGCTGTCCAACAACCCGGACAAGGCCGGCCAGCTGCGCGACCTCGGCATCACGGTCCACGACCGCGTCCCGACCGGCGTCTTCACCACCGCCCACAACGTCCGCTACCTGCGCGCGAAGGTCCTGCAGACCCAGCACACGCTGCCCCTGGCCGAGCTGGCCTAAAAAGAGAACAAAATTGCTGACAATTTGTTCGTAGCTGTTCTACGTTCGAATCGGCGGCGTCCGATCTTCCCGTCTGTCTGTATCGGGCGCCGCCGTCACCACACGCACGGCAGCATCACGTCGATCACGGTCGGCCCCCCGACCGGACTCGACACCTCCACGCTCCCGTCGAGGGCGGCGACCCGGCGGCGCATCCCGAGCAGTCCCGACCCGGCGTTCTCGTCCGCCCCTCCGCACCCCTCGTCGGCCACCCGCACCCGCAGCCCGCGCTTCACCCGCGCCAGCCGCACCGAGGCCCGCGCCGACCCGCTGTACTTCGCCGCGTTGGTCAGCGCCTCCGCCACCACGAAGTACGCCGCGGCCTCCACCGCGGCCGGCGCCCGCAGACCGTCCTCCTCCAGCCGCTCGACCTCCATGGCCACCTCCAGCCCGCTCCCGGCCGCCAGCGCGCGCACCGCCCCCACGAGCCCCCGGTCGGTCAGGATCGGCGGGTGGATGCCCCGTACGACATGGCGCAGCTCCGTCAGCGCCTTCTCGGCCTGCGCCTGGGCCTCGTCCAGCAGCTTGCGGGCGGTGTCCGGGTCGCGGTCGTAGGCGCGCTTGGCCAGCCCGATCCGCATCGAGAGGGCGACCAGGTTGGCCTGGGCGCCGTCGTGCAGGTCGCGTTCGATACGGCGCAGCTCGGCGCCGTGCGCGGCGATGGCGTCGGCGCGGGTCGCGGCCAACTCCTCGACACGAGCGGCGAGTTGGGCCTTCGGGGACGGTTTGAGCAGCGCGGTGGACCAGTCGGCCTCCAGGTCCGCGAGGCGGACGATCAGAGGCAGGACCAGGGGCGTACGGCGTAGCAGTCCGGACCAGACGCCGTCGACGACCAGGCCCAGCGGCCACAGCGGCAGGGCGAGGGCGAGGAGGGCGCCGTAGAAGTAGTCGGCGACCATCCACCTGAAGTCGGTGAAGGTGCCCGGGTCGTGCACCGCCGCGCGGATGCGCTCGCGGACCGTCCCCTTGATCGGCTGGTACGCCTCCGGGATCCGCTGCCCGGTCCATCTGGCCGTCATCGCCCGCTTGGCCCCGGCGATCCGCCGGATGATCAGCACCGTCTCGGGCAGCATCCAGGCGCCGACCACCGCCACGGTCCCGATGGCCGTGATGAGCAGCACCGTGATGAAGATCCACAGCCCGAAGGCCATCGCCGCGGCCAGAAGAAGGTGCACCGTGGCGGCAGCCGCCTGCCGGACCGTTTTCCGCATACGGCCACGCTAGGCGAACGGGGGCCGGGGACGCGGTGTAGCGGGCTACACCATCGGGGCCGGTCAGGCAGAGGTCACCCGGAGGATCAGCGCCTCAGGGCAGCACACGAACGCCCCGTGTACGAACCCCTACCGGCCGTGCTAGCAACAAGCCCGGAGCCTTCCCTCACGACAGGAGCCGTAATGGACCCGCAACTGGCGCGCGTTCTGGACGACCTCTACCAGGAAGGACGGGCGCATGACGGTCCCCTGGCCGACCGGTTGCTGAGGCTGCGCAACATGACGCCGGACGCGGCGCGTCTGATCGCCCTGCTGATCCGCGTCGGACGCGGCACCTCCGTGCTGGAGATCGGCACGTCCAACGGCTACTCGGCGATCTGGTTCGGCGACGCGGTCCGGGACACCGGCGGGCGGCTGACGACGGTGGAGATCGACGAGGCCCGTGTCGCCGCGGCGTTGCGGAACCTGGAGCGCGCCGGGGTAGAGGGCCATGTGGACGTGGTCCAGGGCGACGGAGCCGACGTACTGGCCAAGACCCCCGACACCTCGGTCGACCTCGTCGTCCTCGACGCGGAACGCCCCGCTTATGTGGAGTACTGGCCGCAGTTGCGGCGGGTGCTGAAGCCGTACGGCGTCCTGGCGGTCGACAACGCGGTGAGCCACCGCGACCAGGTGGCCGACTTCCGCGAACTGCTCACCGCCGCACCGGAGTTCTCGGTCCAGCTCCACGAGGTGGGCGACGGGGTGCTCACCGCGGTGCGGGTGCGGGAAGCCGGCTGAACCCCGGGGTCGCCCGGCCCGGGTACCTGGTCACCCCTTGCCGGCCCCCGCCAACAACGCCAGCACCTCACCGAGTTGACGCCGGATCTCCGGATCGTCGATGAGGCCGTCCGGGCCGACCGACCTGCCCCGGTCCACCGGGATCCGCACACAGGCCGGCTCCACGATGTCCGCGCCGGTGTAGCCCAGCACCGTCCGCAGCGTGGCCTCCGCGCCCCGGCCGCGGCCCGGCGCCGCCGCATTGACCCAGGCCGTCGGCTTGTCGCAGATCTCGGTGCCGCCGACCGTCCAGTCCAGGAGGTTCTTGAAGGAGCCCGGGAGGGTCCCGGCGTACTCCGGGGTGCAGACCAGGATGCCGGCCGCCCCGTCGATCGCCGCCCGCAGCTCCGCCACGGGCGCCGGCAACGGGTCGGTGTCGTCATCGGGGTTGAAGTGCGGAAGCCCCGCCAGACCTTCGTAGCGGTCCGCACGCAGCGCCACGGACGGCGCCACGGCCTGCGCGGTGCGCAGCACGGCCTCGTTGGTGGAGCCGGCGCGCAGGCTCCCCGACAGCAGCAGAATCACCGGTGGCACGGACATCCGC
Source organism: Streptomyces sp. NPDC001617 (assembly GCF_053596855.1). NCBI lineage: Bacteria > Bacillati > Actinomycetota > Actinomycetes > Kitasatosporales > Streptomycetaceae > Streptomyces > Streptomyces sp. NPDC001617. The sequence goes on along the minus strand of NZ_JBSFHA010000068.1, from coordinate 35,280 downwards.
CCAACCTACTTCCCAGCAGGTCACCTCGGTCCTCGACCCCCTGGGCGCGGGTGTCTTCACCCATTCCTCCTCTCTCAAATCCCTGTTCGTTCATGTCAGTTGACGTATAGTCCGCCCGGAGCAGGATCATCCGTTCCGTTCTGGGACGTCGGCGGACCAACGCACCGCCGCACACCCTGTCTCCGCAACCATCTGACTCCGTCTAGGTCCGGGACTCTCTCATGACCACAGGTATTCCCAGACAGGGACTCGCGGCGCGGCGCCGCCGTCCGGCCCTGCTGGCCGCGGTCGCGGCGCTGGCCGTCACGAGCGCGATAGCCACGCCGGTGACGGCACTCGCCACCGACCAGGCCGGCCGTCCGGCACCCACCTTGAACCAGGCCTTCACCGCCGCGGCCGACGCGTACCACGTCCCGCGTCAGGTGCTGCTGGCCGTGGCGTACCAGGAATCCGCCTGGGACACGCACGCCGCGCAGCACAGCGCCGACGGCGGCTACGGGCCGATGCACCTCACCGATGTCACCCCCGCCATGCTGGCCGGCGGCGACGCGGGCGCCGCAGGCCGCGCCGACCTCGCCCAGATGGCCGCGGCCCCGGCCCTGCACACCGTCCAGGCGGCGGCGAAGCTGACCGGCCTGTCCGCCGAGCAGCTGCGCAACGACCCGTCGGCCAACATCCGCGGCGGCGCGGCGCTGCTCGCCTCGTACCAGAAGAAGGCCACCGGCAGCACGTCGGCCGATCCCGCCAACTGGTACGCCGCCGTGGCCCGTTACAGCCAGTCCACCCAGCGACAGGGCGCATCGGCCTTCGCCGACCGCGTCTACGCCACCCTGAAGAAGGGCGCCGCCCGCACCACGGCCGACGGCCAGCGCGTCGCCCTGAAGGCCGACGCCGTACGCCCGGCCACCGCCCAACTCGCCGCCCTGAAGCTCAAGTCGGCGGCGACCACGGACACCGAGTGCCCCGCCACCGTGGACTGCACCTTCGTCCCGGCGTCGCCGTCCAACGGCCAGGTCTCCAACCGGCCCGCCAACGGCATCCGGATCGACACCATCGTCATCCATGACACCGAGGGCTCCTACGACGGTGCCATCGCCGCCTTCCAGCAGGCGGGCGGCGCCGCCGCGCACTACGTCATGCGGTCCTCTGACGGCGCGGTGACGCAGATGGTGCCCACGAAGGACCTCGCCTTCCACGCGGGCAACTACTCCACCAACATGCACTCGATCGGCATCGAGCACGAGGGCTACGCGGCGCACGGCGCGACCTGGTACACCGAGGCCCAGTACGAGGCCACGGCCGAGCTGGTGAAGTACCTCGCCGACCGGTTCGACATACCGCTGGACCGCGAGCACATCATCGGCCACGACAACGTCGCCGGGCCGCGCTCGAACCTCGTCAGCGGCATGCACTGGGACCCGGGCCCGTCCTGGGACTGGAACCACTTCATGAGCCTGCTCGGGGTCCACACGGGGCGGCACGGGGTGGCCCCCGTCGGCTCGCCGATCACCATCGCGCCCCGCTTCTCCACCAACCTCCAGACCGTCCAGATCTGCCCCGCCGACGACCCGACCGGCGCCACCACCGCGTGCACCGAGACGCAGCAGCCGTCGAACTTCGTCTATCTGCGCACCGCGCCGAGCGACACCGCCCCGCTCTTCGGGGACCAGGCGATCCACCCCGGCGCGGCCGGCACCGACCGGATCAACGACTGGGGCAGCACCGCGGCGGCCGGACAGCAGTTCGTGGTCGCCGACCAGGACGGTGACTGGACCGCCATCTGGTACAGCGGCTCGAAGGTCTGGTTCTACAACCCGCACGGCTGCAACACCGCGCCGGCCCACGGCGTGAAGGTGATCGCGGCGGCCGGCACCTCCCCGGTGGCGGTCTACGGCTCCAGCTACCCGGACGCCTCCGAGTACCCCTCGGGCCTGTCCCCCTCCACGCAGGCCCCGCTGAGCATGTACACCGTCCCGACCGGCCAGGCCTACGTGGCCACGCGGGCCCCGGCCCTCACGGACGACTTCTTCCCGTCCAGCGGCGCGGTCGTCACCGGCGCCAAGGCGATGTACACCATCCAGTACAACCACCGGGTCGCCCTGGTGTACGCGGGGGACGTCACGGCCGGGGACTCATGACCGTCCGCTGACACCCACCGGAACCGTCACCCGAGAGGTCCCAGGACCTCCTGGAAACATGCCACACCCCCAGCTCGAAACTCCTCTGAGCTGGGGGTGTTTCGGTAGGCCGTGTGGGACTCGAACCCACAACCAATGGATTAAAAGTCCACTGCTCTGCCAATTGAGCTAACGGCCCAGGCGATGTTGCCTCCCCGAGCATAGCCGGAGACGGCCGTGTCTCCGATCGGGTATCGGCACACGGCCGTGCCGCGCGGCGAGCAGGTGCCGGGAGTGTTACGGATCGACCTTTTCCGCCCCACCCCCCGCGGACCGTGCCGCCTCCCGCGCCCGAGTCCGCTCGTGGTCGGGATTCATGAACCAGTGCCGGGCCGACGCCCCCCACCACGCCGCCGCGAAGCCGAGGACCACCAGGACCGCCACGGGGGCGTAGTTGAAGCTCTCCCACGTCACCGGCGAGACCTGGGGCAGCATGAACAGCACCGTGATCACGCCGACCCACGCCACCGACACGATCCCGATCAGCCGCGACCACCGGCCCAGATGCCACGGCCCCCGGTCGAAGGCGTCCCCCTTGCGCAACCGCAGCAGCGTCGGGACGACATACGCGATGTAGAGGCCGATCACCGCGATCGACGTCACCGCCGCGTACGCGGTGACATTGATCAGGTACGGCAGGCCCAGCAGAAGCGCCCCGAGCACCGCCAGCCACACGGCCGCCACGGGGGTCCGGGTGCGCGGGCTCACGGTGTGCCAGACGTGCGAGAACGGCAGCGCGCCGTCGCGGGAGAAGGCGTAGATCATGCGGCTGTTGGCGGTCACCGAGGCCATCCCGCAGAACAGCTGCGCCCCGATCACGACCAGCAGGAGCAGCTTCCCGGCCGTCGCGCCGAGCGCGTCCAGCAGGATCTGGGCCGGCGGTGCGCCCGTCGCGGACCCGAGTTCCTTGTCGTAGGACTGGATCGCGAAGGTGAAGCCCAGGAGCAGGACGAAGCCGGCTATCCACGACGTCCAGATCGACTGCACGATGCCCTTCGGGCCCGCGGTGGACGCGTCGTGCGTCTCCTCCGTCATATGGGCCGAGGCGTCGTAGCCGGTGAAGGTGTACTGGGCCATCAGGAGACCCAGCAGGACGACGTACACCCCGCTCCCCCAGCCCGTGTTGTTCACGAACCTGCCGAAGACGAAGGACGCCGACTGGTGGTGGTCCGGTACGAAGGCCAGGGCGCCGACGATCACCCCGACGCCCAGGACGTGCCACCACACGCTCACGTCGTTGAGGAAGGCGACGATGCGGACGCCGAAGGTGTTGAGCACGCCGTGCAGGATCAGGATGGCCGCGAAGAGCAGCACCGTCCGGCCCGGTGTCACCTCGAAGTCGAACTGCAGGTTCAGGTAGGCGCCGAGGAAGGACGCGGCACCGAAGTCGATGCCCGCCGTCACCGCCACCTGGCCCAGCACGTTGAACCAGCCCGTGAACCACGCCCAGGCGGCGGCCGAGCGAGGTGGCGCGAGTCGGTGGGCCCAGAAGTAGAGGCCCGCCGAGGTCGGGTACGCCGAACAGATCTCGGCCATCGACAACCCGACGAACAAGGTCATCAGGCCCACCGCCACCCAGCCCCAGGTGATCACCGCCGGGCCGCCCGTGTTCATGCCGAACAGATACAGCGTCAGGCAGCCCGACAGGACCGAGATGATCGTGAAGGAGACCGCGTAGTTGGAGAACGCCGACATGCGGCGGGCGAGGACCTGCGTGTAGCCGAGCTGGGCAAGCCGTTCTTCGTCGGAGAGTTCGGAAATCCCCGATTGCCCGCTCGCTGTGGCGTCATCTGTCATGCCACGAGCGATTCCCGCCCCGGAGGCGTGACATGCGTCACACAGTAGGTGCTTTGGCCAAGAGTTATCGCGGTCGCGGAACGCCGGAGGGCCCGTACGACAGAAGTCGTACGGGCCCTCCGCTCGGCTGAATCGCTCAGCTCACTCGGCGTCAGCCGTTGCGCTTCCAGCGCGGCTTGTCGTCGCGGCGCCCGAAGGAGGAGCCGCCGGTGCCAGTGCCGGTGCCGGTGCCACGGTGGTCGTCACGGCGGCCGTACGGACGCTCGTGGCCGCCGGAGCGGAAGCCCGGACGGTCGTCGCGGCGGTCGCGGTTGAAGGGACGGTCGCTGCCACGGTGACCGCCACGCTCGTCACGACGCTCGAAGGAACGGCCGGCCGGACGGTCGTCACGACGCTCGTCCCGACGGAACCCGCCACGGTCGTTGTCCCGGCGCTCGAAGGAACGCCCACCACGGTCGTCACGGTCCCGGTTGAAGCCACCCCGGTCGTCACGGCGCTCGAAGGAACGGCCGGCCGGACGGTCGTCGCGGCGGAACCCGCCACGGTCGTTGTCCCGACGCTCGAAGGAACGCCCACCACGGTCGTCACGGTCCCGGTTGAAGGAACGGCCACCGCGGTCGTCACGACGCTCGTCGCGACGGAACCCGCCACGGTCGTTGTCCCGGCGCTCGAAGGAACGCCCACCACGGTCGTCACGGTCCCGGTTGAAGGAACGGCCACCGCGGTCGTCACGACGCTCGTCGCGACGGAACCCGCCACGGTCGTTGTCCCGACGCTCACGACGCTCGTACGACGCCGGGGCCTCGGCCTTGTCGGCCTGATCCGCGGACTGCGCCACCGACTGCTCGGGCACGGACACCTCGACCGCCTCGACAGCGGCCTCGGCCACCGCGGCCTGTGCCTCGGCCACCGCCGCCTCGGGGTCCTCGCCGCGCTCGCGGGCGACGCGGGCGACCAGACGGTCGGCCTCCTCACGCAGCTCGGTCGCGCGCCGCTGCGCCCGCTCCAGCTGCTTGGCGAGGTGCGCGACCTCACGCTCGGCCTGCTGAGCCGCGTTGGCCGCGGACTCGGACTGGACCTCGGTCATCGAACGGGCGCCGGTGATCTCGGCCACCTCGGGCTCGAAGGCCGTACCGGAGTTGATGATGTGACGGCCGGCGTCGACGCCCGCGTCCTCCATCAGCCGGAAGATCTGGCGGCGCTGGTGCGGCAGGGAGAGGGAGACGACCGTGCCGGTGCGGCCCGCGCGAGCGGTACGGCCGGCGCGGTGCAGGTAGTCCTTGTGGTCGCCGGCGGGGTCGACGTTCAGGACGAGGTCGATGCCGTCGACGTGGATGCCGCGGGCCGCGACGTCCGTCGCCACCAGGCAGTTGACGTACCCGTCCTTGAAGTCGGCCAGGGTGCGGGTGCGGGCGCCCTGGGTCATGCCGCCGTGCAGCGCGTCGGCCTTCACCCCGGCGTCGCGCAGCTGCTCGGCGACGCGGTCGGCGCCCAGCTGGGTGCGGACGAAGATGATGGTGCGGCCCTTGCGGGAGGCGATGGCCGCGGTGACCGGCGCCTTGTCCTTGGGCTTCACGATCAGGATGTGGTGCGACATGGTCGTCACCGCGCCCTGGGCCGCGTCCACCTCGTGGGTGGCCGGGTTGGTCAGGTAACGGTCGACCAGGGTCTTGATCTCGTTCTCCATGGTCGCGGAGAAGAGCATGCGCTGACCGCCGGCCGGGACCTGGTCGAGCAGCTCGGTGACCTCGGGCAGGAAGCCCAGGTCCGACATCTGGTCGGCCTCGTCGAGAACGGTGATCTTCACGTCCTCGAGGGAGCAGGCACCGCGGTTGATGATGTCGCGGAGGCGGCCGGGGGTGGCGACGAGGACGTCGACCCCGCGCTCGAGGGCGTAGATCTGGTTGCCCATGGACGTACCGCCGCAGACGACCTTCATCTTGAGGCCGAGGACGTCGCCGTAGGGCTGCAGGGCGTCCGCCACCTGCATGGCGAGCTCACGGGTCGGGGTGAGGATGACGGCGCGCGGCTTGTGCTTCTGGGTGTGCCCGCCGGCCAGCGTGGCCAGGGTGGGCAGACCGAAGGAGAGGGTCTTGCCGGAGCCGGTGCGGCCGCGGCCGAGGATGTCCTTGCCGGCCAGGGCGTCCGGGATGGTCGCGGCCTGGATCGGGAAGGGGGTGGTCACGCCGTTCTGGGCGAGCTTGCGTACGACGCCCTCGGGGAGACCGAGCTCCGCGAAGGTGACCTCGGGAGCGTCGACCGCGCCCTCAGTGCCTTCGTTCTCGGGCACGACGACGTGATCAGTACTGGAAATGGACATGCGTAAGCGAAACCTTCCGGAGTCTCGTCGGCACGCGCCCGTCAACTCCGTGATTCGCTTACGACCGCCTCTATGCGGTCCGCCACGGCAAGGGAGAGTACGCGCCACACGGCGCGCTCTGCAGTGGCGCCGGGCAAATGGGATCAAACGATCTACCACCATACGCACCCACCACCCCCGAAGGCAAACCGAACCCCAAGGACGTAGGCGAGATCACACTCCGACGTCCCGCACCGCTATGCCGGAGCCCCCGCCGCCGGTGCCGGCTCCCGTTCCACCAGCTGCGCTCCCGTGTCCTGGTGCGCCGAGGACGACGGCTCGGCCGAGGGCGGCGGCTCCGGCGCGGACGAGGTCGGCTGCTCACTCGGCGTCGGCGGAGCGTCCGTGTGCGGCGGGGTCGGCGTCGCCTTCGTCGGCGTGGGAGCGCCCGGCTGCTGCGTCTGCCCCGAGCCGCCCTTCGCCGGAGCGGACGCACTCGCTCCGGCCGACGGGGAGGCGGACGGAGACGCCGACTCGCCGCCGGCCTCTCCCTTGCCCTTCTTCCCCCCGTGCCTGCCGTCGGCGCCGGCCGCCCCCGGCCCGGAACCGCCCCCGGACACCGCGGTCCCGCCGTCGGCCGCCGCGTCCCCGTGCTGCCCCGCCGAGTGCGACGGCTTCGCACCACCGCCACCGTCCTCCCCCACGCTCATACAGCCGGCGGCCGCGGCGACGGCCATGACCGTGGCGGCCAGACGGACGGGCACGTACAAGGGGCGCACGGTGGCCACCTCTCAGGCGGAGGGAGACGTCAACATGCCCAACTCCCGCCGCCCACAAGAGGACACGCGCGGCCGCTATCCGTACCCGAGGGCGTGCAGCCGCGCGTCGTCGATCCCGAAGTGGTGGGCGATCTCGTGCACCACCGTCACCTCGGTCTCCGCGACCACGTCCGCCCTGCTCTCGCACATCCGCAGCGTCGGCATCCGATAGATCGTGATCCGATCCGGCAGCACCCCCGCGTACCACTCCCCGCGATCCGTCAGCGGAGTCCCCTCGTAGAGCCCGAGCAGCTCGGGATCGTCCGCGGACGGTTCGTCCTCGACGAACACCGCGACATTGTCCATCAGCCGCGTCAGCTCCGGCGGAATCCGGTCCAGAGCCTCGGCGACCAGCTCCTCGAACTCCTCACGCGTCATCTCCAGCACAGGCCCATTGTCGGCCACCGGACGCTCGCGGGAGAGTCATGGGCTCTCCCGCATATCCGCGCCCGGACTTGGGCATACGGGACCAATGGTCCGCGTCCCCGCTGTTACCGCCGCCTTCGTGAACCGCATACGCAGGTCCCCGCGTGCGCTGACCCGGTACTACCGTGCCCGGCGTCAGCAGCCGACCCTGGAGTTGGTGCACCATCCGCACCCATGGGTCCGGGCCCTCGGTCTGGTCACCGTGGTGCTGCTCGGGGCGTGGCTCGGGCTGCTGATCGTCGGCAATGTGCGGGTGCCCGTCGGGCCCATGAACACGACGATGACGCTGCGGCCGTCCCTCTCCGGCGGCACGAAGATCAATATCTCCCCGCTCGGCGCGCTCCAGTTCGACACCCACCAGGCGCCGGTCCGGCTCGACGTCAACGTCGACCAGCTCGACCCCGTCCGCTCACAGGCCCTCGTCGACCACCCCGAGCGCATCTCCGGCCTCCAGGAGGAGGTCGCCCGCGACGTCGAGCACGGCACCCTCGACCTCGCCCTGCGCTCCTGTGTGGCGGTGGTGGCGGGCGCCACCGCCCTGGGGCTGGCGGTCTATCGCCGGCCCCGGCACGCCCTCGCCGCCGGCGGCACCGCCCTCGCCCTCCTGATGGCCTCCGGAGCATCGGCGTACGCCACCTGGAACCCCAACTCCGTGCTGGAGCCGAAGTACTCGGGCCTGCTCTCCTCGGCCCCCTCCCTGGTCGGCAACGCCCGCAACATCGTCACCGAATTCAACGTCTACCAGCAGGAGTTGGCCCGCCTGGTGACCAACGTGACCAAGCTCTACGACGTCACGTCCACGCTCCCCGCCTACCAGCCGGACCCGACCACCATCCGCGTCCTGCACGTCTCCGACATCCACCTCAACCCCGCGAGCTGGAAGATCATCGCCTCGCTGGTGCATCAGTACAAGGTCAACGTCATCGTCGACACCGGCGACACCATGGACCACGGCACGGCGGCCGAGAACGGCTTCCTCGACCCGATCGCGGATCTGGGGGCGCCGTACGTCTGGGTCCGCGGCAACCACGACTCGCCGGTCACCCAGCGCTACCTCCAGCGCATGAAGAACGTCCACGTCCTCGACGACGGCCGCGCCGAGACCGTCGCCGGACTGCGCTTCGCCGGCATCGGCGACCCGCAGTTCACCCCCGACCGCTCGAAGGTGCTGGGCGCCGACCAGTCCGAGGAGCTGGCGGGCGACCGCCTCGCCTCGGCGCTGAGGGACCAGACGGCGGCCGGCACCCCCGTCGACGTGGCCATGGTCCACGAGCCGTCCGCGGCCCGTCAGGTCGACGGCGAGGTGCCGCTGATCCTCTGCGGTCACCTCCACCACGAGGGCGACGAGATCCTTCCGCGGGGCACCCGGCTGCGCATGGAGGGCTCCACCGGCGGCAGCGGCCTACGGGCCCTGGAGCACAAGTACCCGGCCCCCGTCGAGGCCTCGATCCTCTACTTCGACCGCGACACCCGGCGCCTCCAGGCCTGGGACTCGATCAAGCTCGGCGGCCTGGGCGAGACGACGGCCGAGGTCACCCGGCACCTCCCGAAGGAGAACCAGCCGGGAGCGCCCCCCTCGACCTCCAGCCCTTCCCCGTCCACCCCGTCATCGCCGTCTCCCTCCGCCCCGTAAACCGTTTTGGCGATAGCTCCCCGCATCCCATATGCTTCTCACGTCCCCGACGCGCTGAGAAGCGCCCAGGCGGGCCGATAGCCCTCATCGTCTAGCGGCCTAGGACGCCGCCCTTTCAAGGCGGTAGCACGGGTTCGAATCCCGTTGGGGGCACGTACAGCCACGACCCGTTCGGCCACCCCGCCAAGGGGTGGCTTTTGCATGGCGCGGCCGACACAGGTCACGGAATGCCATCCCTGGAGTGGCCGAGCAGGTCGGCAAGCGGATGGTCCAGGATCGCCTCGCCGAGACAGCCGAGCGCAGCGACGATCGCCACGGTCCGTACCGCATGGGCGATCTGCGATCCGGCCAGGTGTGGCGTTGGTCATGGCGCGTACTCCCTCATAGGACTTGCGTGCCCCGGATCGCTCCATACTGAGCCGACTGACCGCGGTCCTGGATCGAGCTCACCGAGCAGGCCGTCGAAGACCGGAACATCCCCGCGGGCACGCCGGACCCGGACTCAGGGCGTTTCGGTGTCAGTCGCGGTCGTTGTGCGGCGAGCGGTGGTGTGTCCGGTCGCTCGCGGCGTGCCGGCGCCGTCCGGGCCGTAGCCGAAGCGGATCAGCACCTGTGGATGGCACCGCTTGTGGCGTGGCAGGGCCATCGCCGTGCGCAGATCGGGCCATTCCATGGCCTGGTGCAGGAGCGACGTGCGCAGCCCTCGGGCGGTCGCCGTGAGCAGGACGTACTGCAGGGCCTGGCCCGCCCGCAGCCAGTCCTCCCGTCGGTCGTGGCCTGTCCACAGCAGGGCGAGTTGGACGTGGCGTTCGAACCACAGGGCAGGCAGGCGGAGGGCGGGCAGCGCGCCGGTGAAGTCCCGCATCGGCATCCGTCCGGCCGCGTCGGGCGGGCCGAGGGCGGTGACCGGTATGCCGTAGGGGGCCTTTGCGCCTGGGGCGCTGATCCAGCCGCGGGTTTCGGCGGTGCGGCCCGCGTGAGCGTGGTTGCGGGCTTCGGCTGTGGCGGTCAGGCGCAGCAACCGGCGTGTTCCGGCGATGTCCGGCAGGTGCAGCCGGGCTCCCGCGGCGTGCGCGGCCGCCGTCATCTCCGCCACGATCGGCTCGGGCACCGGGCGGCCGGTGAACGGCATCCGGCTGGTGTGCCGGCGTGTGATGGCCTCATAGAGGCCAGGGGCGGAGGGCTGGTCGTCCGCGGCGAGTGGACCTGTCAGCCGTACGGTGGCCAGCAGGCCGGAGGGGCGCGGGTCCGGCAGCAGTCTCACCTCGGGGCGCCAGCCCTGGTGGACGGCGGCGAGGCGGAGGTTGAAGACCGCGGCACCCACGGACAGATACTGCGCGCGGTGCATCGGATCGGCCAGCGGCAGCGTTCGTTCCGGCGCCGAACGGACCTCCAGCACCTGGTTCTCGGGGTTCAGGCGGAAGCGCCAGGGCTGCGTGTTGTGGATCGACGGGGCTGCTACGGCCGCCTCCAGCAGCGACTCCACGGTGGCTGCGTCGAGCGGGGATCGGGTGAGCATGGTGTCTCCTCCTTCTTCTTCCTCGTGCCGGCGGGTCAGGTGGCGGGCAGGGCGGTGGCGAGCAGGACGACGCCCAGCGATCCGACCAGGGACACGACCGCCAGAGCCCGAGCCAGGTCGGCGCGGCCCTTGGCGTGGGCGATGCCGTGGCCGGCCGCGGCGAGCATCACCAGGGCGAACAGGGCGACCTTGGCCGCCAGGGTCCGGCCGTAACCGGGTTCGGTGAGAGAGGCCCAGGTGACGCCCTTGTGCCAGGCGAGGGCCCAACCCGTGGCCAGTTGTGCCGGCAGGAACACCGCCCCGGTCAGCAGTCCGAAGCGGCGGCCGGCCGCGGCGGTGAAGTGGTCCTTGGCCTCGGGGGCGAGGAGGTGACGGGCCAGCGGCAGGACCACCAGGGTGAGGGCGAGTTGCCCGCCGACCCACAGGGCGGCTCCGGCCACATGGACGAACCGCACCAGGGACCACCAGCCGACGCCGCCCACTAGTCGCTCACCTCCACCACGCCCTGCGCCCCGGCCCCGGCGTGGCGCATGTCGTGGTCGACGAAGGAGTAGTGGCCGGCCGCGGGGAACGTCGTCTCGACGAAGCCGCCCTGCGCCACCGCCAGGTCCAGTACCTGCGAGCCGCCCGGGTCACCGGGCTTGAGCAGGTAGGCGCCCTCCTTGTACACGGTGTCGAAGACGGTGCCGACGATGTGGAAGGCGATGCCGTCGCTGGGGCCCGCGGCGACCACCCAGAAGCGGGCCCGCTGACCGGCCTTCACCTTCAGGGGCCGCTGGGCGTACTGGGCTGCGATGCCGTTGAACACCCAGGCGTCCGGGGTGTCCTGACGCATCTTCGCCACCTGAGCGGTGCTGCCGGGCCTGCCGAGGTAGAGCGCGGAGGAGACCAGCACGTACTCGTGGTCCACCTTCGCCAGGCCGGGCGGGTCGATGATCACGGCGCCGTACATGCCGTTGCCCATGTGCTGGAGCATCGGTGCGGTGCTGCAGTGGTAGAGCCACGCTCCGGCCTTCTCGGCACGGAAGCGATAGACCAGGCGCCGGCCCGGCTGGATGGTGCGCATCGAGGAGTCGGGGGCGAGGGAGCCGGCGTGGAAGTCGATGCCGTGCCCCATGGACGGGTCGTCGTTGACGAGGGTGACCTCGAAGACGTCGCCCACCTTTCCGTGCAGCGTGGGGCCGGGGGCGGTGCCGCCGAAGGTCCACATCTGCTGTTTCACGCCCGGGGCGACCTCGACCTCCGTGCGGGTGGCGTGGAGTTCGACCTGGTGGACGGTTCCGCCGGGCGCGGGGGCCAGTGCGGCATCGCGCGGTTTCCAGCCCGCGGAGAAGCCGGCGGAGAGGTCCAGGCCGCCCCTCGTGCCCATGGAGTGCCCGCTGTGCCCGGACCCCTGCGTGGCTCCGCTCGAACTCTCCTGTCCGGAGGTCCGGTCGACGACGATGTCCAGGGTCATCCCGGCGGCGCGGTGACCCGGCAGGGTGCAGTACGCCGTGCGGTCCTTGGTGACCTGCCCGACGTCGAGGGTGTGGCTGTGCCCGGTGGAGAGCATCGGGGTGGCGGGGCCGCCGTCGACCTTGAGGTCGTGGCGCTGGGCGTCGGCGTTGGTGACCTTCAGCCGCAGGTCGGTGCCCGCGGTGACCTCGATGCGGGAGGGGCGGATGCGCATGTCCGCCAGGGTCACGGCGACCGTACGGGTGGTGCCGGTGCCCGCGCCGGCCGTGCCGGTGGCGATCGGGGCGCTGCCGGTGCCGCCGCTGTCGGCCACCAGCACGGCCAGCACGATCAGTACGGCTCCCGCGGCGGTTCCCCACAGGACGGGGCGCCGTGCCGCGCCGTCCTGTGGGGAACCGCCGTCCGGCAGGAGTACGCGTCCGCTGCGGACGAGCACGGCCACGGTCAGGCCGAGGAAGGCGATGCCCGCCGCGGCGGCCAGGAACATGCCCGCCGTGCCGGCGGGGCCGGGCAGCGGAAGGGCGAACAGGGCGACGCCGAGGTTGAGCACGACCAGCCTGAGCGTCCAGTCCCGCTCCAGCACCGCCCGCAGCGCGGCACGCTCCTTCGGACCGGAGGCGAGGACGACGGGCAGCAGATAGGTGAGGGCACCTACGAGGATCTGCGCGACGAAGCCGATGAGCAGCACGGGGACGAGGGCGTCGATCCCGGCCTGCGCCGCCGTCAGCGGCCGGGCGACCAAGAGCGAAAGATCCACCGTCACCGCGATGAGCAGCCAGCAGGTGGCCGCCGCCAGCATGCAGGCCGCACCCGTGGAGACGGGACGGCTGCCGCGCAGGGTGCGGACGAACAGGTTCACGGCGGCTGCCGCTCCCAGCACGTACAGGGCCAGGCCCATGGCGGCCGGCCAGCGCCACCCGTACGCCAGACCGCCGGCGGCCACCAGCAGGCCGCCGGCGGTGAGCCGCAGCACCCACCGTGCCACCCGGGTGGTGCGGTCCTTCATCCGTACGCCCAGCACGGTGGGCCAGAGCATGAACAGCGTGCCCAGTACGGGCAGCCCGATCCAGCCGAGCACCGTGACGTGCAGGTGGGCCAGCCTCAGCCCGCCGTAGTGGTGCGGGCCTGCTGTGCCGGTAGCCAGCAACCAGCCCAGCACGGCGCCGATGACCAGCGCCGCGGCGGCGGCCCGGTAGTAGTCGGCGATCGGGGCGAGCCGCCCGCCGAGCGCGCCCCGGCCCAGGCGAACCAGCACCACCAGGTGGGCGGTGATCGCGGTGACGAGCAGCGCGCACCCGGCGCCGATCAGGACGGGAAGGTCGCCCCACACGCCGGACACCACGCCGGCGACCGCGACGTTGACGCCGGCCAGCCGGGCGTTGCTCCACCGTCGGTCGGGCCGGGGTGCGTGCAGCATGGCCACGGCGAAGTGCTCGCTCCACACCACGATCGCGGTAGTGGCACCGCCGAGCAGGAACAGGTGGATGGCCAGCCAGCGGGCCACCGGCAGCGTCTGCTGGACGCTCGCCGCGAGCAGCGCGAGGACGGCCCACGTGGCGACCAGGGCGTGGGCGGCCAGGTGCCGACCGCGCAGCCCGGACGCCTTGAACCTGCTGGGTGGGGGACCGTCGCCGGCGGCTGGGTCATCGCTCTTGCGGTACACGGTGCTCCTTGCCGCCCGAGGCGGCGGGCGAACCCTCACGCGCGCCGGGCTCGGCGTCGGTGCCGCCGGACAGCAGTGCGGCCAGTTCCCGCTGGTACGGGAAGGAGCCGGGGACGTATCCGCACCACGGCTCCTCGGCGTACGGGTCGCCGGTGACGCCGTAGGCGCGGGAGCGCGAGCCGCCGCAGACCCTGCGGAACTCGCAGCGCCCGCATCGGCCGCCGAGCATGTCGGGGGCCCGCAGACCGGTGAACAGTGGTGAGGTGCGGTAGATCGACAGCAGCGGGGCCTCGCGGACGCTTCCCGCACTCAGCGGCAGGAAGCCGCTGGGATGCACGCTGCCGGTGTGCGAAATGAAGACGAAGCCGCGGCCCGCGTTGACGTCCAGCGGCGGTCGCCGCACCCGCCGTACTCCGGCATCCAGGCCCAACTCCAGCGCTCGTTCGCTCAGTTGCCGGTACAACGGCCCGAGCCCGAGCGCCGTCACATGGTTGTCGCCGGCTGCGGCCAGGATCTGGCGCTGCAGGGCGACGCGGCGGAAGTGGTGGGCCTCGGTCGTCTTGGCGGGGACGGTCAGGCCAACGTCGTAGACGAAGTTGAGAACGTCCTCGACCTCCTCGGCGGTCAGCGCGCCGAGGCTGCGGCCCCGGCCGGTGGGCACCAGGAAGAAGGCACTCCACAGCATCGCCCCGTGGTCCGCGACGAGGCGGACGATGTCCGGGAGGTCGTGCAGGTTGTGCCGGGCCACGGTCGTGTTGATCTGCACCTTCATACCGAGGGCGCGTGCGGTGTCCCAGGCGTCCAGGGTCCAGCGGAACACTCCGGGCACGCCTCGGAAGTCGTCGTGGAGTTCGGCGGTGGACCCGTCCAGGCTGAGGGAGAGCCCGGTGGCGCCCGCGGCGTGCACGTCCCGCAGCCGCTCCTCGGTGAGCGTCGGTGTCCCGGACGGGGACACGGCAACCGGGACGCCGATCTCCCGGCCGTAGGCGATGAGTTCGTTCAGGTCGGGGCGCTGAAAAGGGTCACCGCCGGTGATCACGAACAGCGGGGCGGGCTTCCCGAACGCGGCCACCTGACGCAGCAGATCCTTCGCGGCGTCCGTGTCCAGTTCGCGCGGGTCGCGGTCGGGTACGGCCTCGGCGCGGCAGTGGCGGCAGGCCAGCGGGCAGGCCCGGGTGGATTCCCAGATGACGATGAACGGCCGCTCCGCGGCGTCGTGGCGCCGGCGGCGGATGGCGTGGACGGCGGCGCTCACCGCACCGCCCCCCTCACAACGCCGCTGCTGTGTCCGGCCGCCCTGGTGTCAGGGCAGACGATGCGGGCGGCCGGACGGTGACCGGCCCGGACCGTGCGCGGCTCCCACCGCGAGCGACAGCGGGGGAATCGGCCGAGCGGGTGCTCGGAACGGTCGTACACGGGATACCTCCGGGATCGGTCGGTGCCAGCATCCGCTGTCGCCGGGGTTCGCGCGGCGGCCGATGTTCCCTCGGGAAGGGACCAACGGTCCCTGTCCGCGGTGGATGGCGGTGGGTGCGGCACAACCGGGCGGCGGAGGGGGACCGGTACGGGCGGGGTGCCCGGGGGGTCAGGGACGGTGGGCGGGCCCCGGCGCCACGGCCTCGGCGGTGGCCAGCAGCGCTGCTCCCAGGCCGGTGAACGCGACGCCCAGACCCGCGACCAGCGTGGTGAGGTGCCACGCCTGGTAGGCGGACATCAGCGAGCCACGCAAGGTCTCGCCCATGAAAGCGGTCTGCCGCAGTTTCACGAGCTTCTCGTCGTCGCCGCCGGTGGCATGCAGTTCCTCGGTGATCTCGGCGTAGGTGCGGCCACCGGTGGCGTGGACGAGGTGATCCTTGATCAGCTCGGCGTAGGCGTGCGCCTCCGGGCCGGTTTCCACGCGTCGACCGGCGAACGCGGTGAGCGCTGCGGGCAGCCCGTGGTCCGGGAAGGTGATCTTCTGGGCGGCCAGTTCGCCACGGATCTCCTTCCTGCCGCTGCGGGCACGCAGCAGCATGACGGGTCCCGCGGCTGCGAGGGCCAGGCCGACCGCCCCGAGCAGGGTGCTGGTCCGGCGGTGTGCACCGTCCATGACGTGACTTCCTTCTTTCCTGGTCCGGCCGCGGCACGATGCCGCGATCCGATGGGTGATGGCCCGGGGTCAGTGGTGGCTGAGCCGGAGGCGCCAGTCCGCCGGGCCCCGTAGGAGGTACTCCACGGCGAAGACGCCGGGACGTGGCGGATGGCGGGTCCGGGCGGGACTGGGGACGGGCCGGACACCGACCGGTCCGGGGGCGCCGTGCCTGCCGCGACCCTGGGTGCGAGAAGACGGGGCCGAGCAGCCTGACACCCCTGTCAGGGCGCCTCCCGGCCGGTCACGGGCCAGCATCACAACGCCGCGGGCGCCGGCGCATGGGCCGGGCGGGCCTCGCCGCGCGGGCCGCTGGTCCTCGACCGCCCCCGCCGAGCAGGGCCCATCGGCCACGCGTGGAGGGCTTTCGGCCCACGTGCCGCAGCGTGCCGGCTGCCGTCCGGCCACTCCCGTCCCGGACCGGCAGCCCCCAGGGGCGGAGGATCCACGACGAACAGCCCGCAAGGCAATCTGTTCGACTTCCCCGACCCGCTGCTCGGCCTCGGCGCCTTCGCCGCCGTCGTGTGCCACCTTGAGCGCGTGCCACGGAAGATCGAGCGGCCCGGCGTGGGTGAGGCAGAGTTCCTTCAGGAGCCGCCGCGGTCTTCCAGCGGCTCGTGGTCGTCGGCAAGGTCCAACGAGCGGGGCTGCATCATGGCGGGCGCTGCACCGGCCGGGTGCCCGTACGTCGCACGGAGGTGCGGCCGCCGCGGGCGCACCTCCGGCTTGTGGCTGTCCGGGGCAACCGCGGGCGGGCCACGGCTGGCTGCCCCTGACCGGCGGCGCCATCGGCCAGGCCTGCCGCCGGCGCCCGCTTTCTTCCTCGTCCGCCGTCCACCGGCGCGGCGTCAGAGAGTGCTGCGCCGGACCGCCCGGCGGAGAGTGCGGGGCGCCGCGCCTGCTGCGGGCACTGGGGGCCGGAACGCAGGGCCCGCCCGGACGCGTGGCTTTTGTCGTCCCTTCGGACCGCCTCGGGGTGCCGGCCCCTGGTGCCCTGTGGCTCACCCGAGGCTTCACACCGGGCGCTGATCACCGCCGCGCCATGGCGGCGCCGTCGTCCGGTGGCCGGTGTCCCAGGCGTGGGCGGCCTTGTCGGTCTGTCGGCGCAGCCGGTCCTGGAGTTGGTCGACGACTTCGTGGCCGGTGGCATCCTCGGCGACCACGACCACCTGTCGGGTGCCGACGTGCAGGTCGGCAGTGGCCGACCAGGGGCGGTCGGCATGGTGAGCGGTCGCCCGCACGATCCGCACCTCGCCGCTGACGGCGGGCAGACCCGGCCGGCCCACCACGGCGTCGATCTTCGTGCGCGCGTAGGCAAGGGTGCCCTCGTCCACCGCGCCGTCGGAGCGCAGCCTCACCGTGGGCGTGACCTGGGCGTCATCGCTGGTCATTTCGCTTCCCTTACTGGACAAGTGATGGGTCGTCACGGATGCGCCGTTCCGGGGACATCGGCGTCGAGCGGCCTGGTCGTATGTGCCTCTCGGCGTGCCGGCGTCGGCGGCGGTTCGGCGTCAGCCGTGTTTGGCGACGGTGAGCAGCACCGCCGCGTCCTCGATGGCCTGCAGACCGTGACGGGTCTCAGGGATGGTGATCAGGTCGCCGGTCCGGCCGTCCCAGGAGGTGTCGCCGCTGGTGAGCTTCACGCGTCCGCGCAGTACCAGCAGGGTCGCCTCGCCGGGGCTCTCGTGCTCGGCGAGGGAGGTGCCGGCGGTCAGTGCGAGGACGGTCTGACGCAGGACGTGTTCGTGGCCGCCGTAGACGGTGGCGGCGCTGCGCCCGGTGGAGCCGGCCGTGGCGCGTTCCAGGTGCTCGCGGGCCAGTGCGTCGAGTGACAGTTTCTGCATGGCTTCCAGTCTCCACGGACGTGACGGGCCACGCGCGCCGTGCGGGTGGTCGCAGGCGGACGCCGCCACGGCGCCGGTGGTGGCGCCGGCGGTATGGACCAGGCGGGTCACATCTCGAAGACGATGCGTGCCTTGACCTGCCCGTCGAGGACCTCGGCGATGGACTCGTTGACGGTCTCCAGCGGCCGGGTCTCGTAGATGACCCTGGTGCGTCCGGCGGCGTGGAGCCGGAACACCTCGTCGAGGTCCTGCCGGGTGCCGACGATCGAGCCGATGACGGAGGTGCCGTTCAGGACGGTGTCGAAGATCGGCACCTGGATGGTGCCGCCGGCGGGCAGGGCCACCATGACCAGCTTGCCGCCGCGCCGCAGACCGCCGTACACGGCGGTGAACGCCTGCTCGTTGACGGCCAGCGCGATCGCCGCGTGGGCGCCGCCGTGCTGCTTGAGCACCTCGGCCGGGTCCTCCTTGCGGGCGTCGATGAGGATGTCCGCGCCGAGCTCGCGGGCGAGTTCGAGCTTGTCGTCGGTGACGTCGATCGCGGCGACGGTGGCTCCGGCGATCTTCGCGTACTGCACCGCCAGGTGTCCGAGTCCGCCGACGCCGGAGATGGCCACCAGCTGGGCCGGGCGGACCCCGGCGACCTTCAGCGCCTTGTACGTCGTCACGCCGGCGCAGGTCAGCGGGGCGGCGTCGCGCGGGTCGATGCCGTCGGGGACGGGGGCGGCGAAGTCGGCCGGCGCGAGCATCTTCTCCGCGTAGCCGCCGTCACGGCCGTAGCCGGTGTTGACCTGCTGCTCGCACAGCGTCTCCCAGCCGGACAGGCAGTGCTCGCAGCGTCCGCAGGCCCAGCCCAGCCAGGGCACGGCCACCCGCTGCCCGATCTCCAGGTGGGTCACCCCGTCACCGAGTGCCTCGACGATGCCGACGCCCTCGTGGCCGGGCACGAACGGGAGGGTGGGCTTGACCGGCCAGTCGCCGTGCGCGGCGTGGATGTCGGTGTGGCACAGTCCGGACGCCTCCAGCCGGATGCGGACCTGGCCGGGACCGGGCTGCGGGTCGGGCCGCTCCTCGATCACCAGCGGCTCGCCGAAGGACCGGACGACTGCTGCCTTCATTGCCTGCTCCTTGAGAACTGTTCGGTGCGGTGCGGTTCCAGAGTCGAACGAGTCGTGGTGTGACGGCAGGTCCTGGACGTCCTTGTGGGTGGGGCCGCCCGGCCCTGCCAACGCGGCGACCGGCCCTTCGAACGGTGTGGTCGTGGCGCCGATCCGAGAAGGAGGAGGAGCCGGACGCG
This sequence comes from Streptomyces sp. NPDC001617, assembly GCF_053596855.1. NCBI lineage: Bacteria > Bacillati > Actinomycetota > Actinomycetes > Kitasatosporales > Streptomycetaceae > Streptomyces > Streptomyces sp. NPDC001617. The sequence goes on along the minus strand of NZ_JBSFHA010000068.1, from coordinate 16,224 downwards.
CTGCCCGAGCTGACCGGGTGAGCCCGCGCAGGAGATGGTTCTATTCGGGAAGTGACGAGAGGCAGGAGCTGACGGGCCTGGCCTCGTGAAGTCGGGTTTGGCAACTGCCGTGCCTCCACCGGCTGTTCGAGCCGCCCCTGGCGAAACCCTGAGACAAGGCCGCATACGGCGCCTCAGGTGTCGATGAGGGCCATGCCGTTGACGCGTTCGATGGTGGCGAGCGCGGCAGAACGAGGAGCGTCCAGTGGGGTGTTTGGCCGCCGCGGTCACCGGTGAGTCGTTCGGAACAAGGGCTCACCATCCACGACGTGAACCGGCCGACGCTGTCGGGGCCGCTCCGAGGATGTCCGAACTCATTCGAGCCGACCGGCCCATTGTGAAGGCCCACCGGCCCATGTGCCCCAGGAGACCGGCCTGGCCACGATGGTGAGCGTCAATCCCCCCTCACACCCGCACTGCTGAGGAGAGCCATGCTTTCGCCCGATTCGGCCGCCGTCGTCCGCGCCACCCTGCCCGCCGTCGGCGGAGCCCTGGATGAGATCACCGCGCGGTTCTACGACACGATGTTCGCCGAGCAGCCCGAGCTGCTGGACGGGCTGTTCAACCGCGGCAACCAGGCCAGCGGCCAGCAGCGTCGTGCCCTGGCCGGGTCCATCGCAGGCTTCGCCCAGGCGCTGGTCGCCGACCCCGACGCCCGCCCGGACGCGCTGCTGTCGCGGATCGCTCACAAACATGCCGCACTCGGTGTCACCGAGGACCAGTACACGATCGTCCACAAGTACCTGTTCGGGGCAATCGCCGAGGTGCTCGGCGAGGCGGTCACGCCGGAGGTCGCCGCCGCCTGGGACGAGGTGTACTGGCTGATGGCCGGCGCCCTCATCGCCCGGGAGGCCCGCCTGTACCAGGAGGCGCAGGTCGATCCCCGCGACCCGTGGCGGCAGTGGACGGTGGTGGAGCGGCGGGAGGAGACCCCCGACGCGGTCTCCTTCCTGCTGCGCCCGGCCGACGACGCGCCGGTGCCGCACGCCCGCGCCGGCCAGTACGTCAGCGTCCGGGTGAAGATGCCCGACGGCATACACCAGTTGCGCCAGTACAGCCTGTCCAACGCCCCCGGTGACCGGCTTCGCCGTATCACTGTCAAACGGGTCGCGAGTGTTGCCGACGCACCCGAGGGCGAGGTGTCCAACCAACTGCACCGCACGGTCCGGGCCGGTGACGAACTCACCCTCTCCGCCCCGTTCGGCGACGTGGTTCTCGACGACGCCGACAGCCCGCTGCTGCTGGTCTCGGCCGGCATCGGCTGCACCCCGATGGTCGGCATGCTCGAACACCTCGCGGCCACCGGCACCGCTCGCCCGGTCACCGTGCTGCACGCCGACCGCTCCCCGGCCGACCACGCCCTGCGCGCGGACACTCGCCGACTCATCGGCGAACTCCCCGAGGCCCGAGCTCAGTTCTGGTACGAGCAGGACGCCGCCGACGAACCCGGCGCCCGCAACGGTCTGATGGACCTCACCGGCCTGAACCTGCCCGCAGACGCCGACGTGTACCTGTGCGGCGCGCTTCCCTTCATGCGCGCCGTGCGCGCACAACTGCTGACGGCCGGCATCCCGGCCCGCCACATCCGCTACGAGGTCTTCGGCCCCGACCTGTGGCTGGCCCACGCCGAGGGCTGACAACCGCGGCCGGTCCGGCCCTCGCAGGCGCAGGGCCACCTCTTGGTCACCATCCTGAACCGGGCTGGGCCGCCGAAAGCCCTCGGCCCCGGCAGCCGCAACGGGCTGCCGGGGCCAATTCCTTTGACTCCGACCGGTTCGAGGTCCCGCCGCCCGGCGCCCAACCCAGCGGTCGGCCCCGTCGCGGGAGACGGCCAGATCCGCGGGCCGGTCACAGCAGACTGCTCCAATAAGCCCAGAAGCGGGTGAGTACGAGCAGTGCGATCACGCCGTACCAGGCGCCGAGCAGCATCCAGTGCGTGTCCCGGACGACCACCAGCACGCTCCGGGACACCGGGACGATTCCCTGTTCCAGGCAGTGCAGGGTCACGTACCAGAACAGGGCGATGGTGACGACCCAGACGACGGCGCAGTAGGGGCAGATCTTGTTGAGCTCGTAGAGCGACTGGCCGATCAGCCAGTGGACGAACACCACCCCCGCCAGCGCCCCGGCGTCCAGCGCGAGCCACAACCGCCGGTGCAGCCCCGTCCCCGAGAGCACGGCGACGCCCAGGGCTGCGACGGCGGCGAAGGCACCCAGTCCGAGCAGCATGTTGGGGAAGCCGAACAGGCTGCCCTCCGGGCTGGACATGACGCTGCCGCAGCTCACGACGGGGCTGATATTGCAGGGCGGTTGGTAGGCGGGATCGCGGAGCAGCCGCCAGTCGTCCACCGAGAGCTCGAACGAGGCGAGCCAGCCGACGATCCCGGTGAGGAGCATCACCAGGCCCGTCCGACGGCTCGCGCCCACCGCCTGCGTGCTCCGTGTGGTCGTGGCGTCCGATGCGAACGCGGGTTCGTGACTCATACGGTTCGCCGGGAGCCGGAGGCCGACCGGGGCCGACCCGCGGTGAGAGCGTGCAGCCGGAACAGCAGCGGTGCGCCGGCGATGGCTTCCGGTTGCGGCTGGAGGACGAACAGGCCGCGGAACCAGACGGAGACGGTTTCGCGGTAGTCGTAGCCGGGGCCGAAGACGTTGTGGGCGGCAGTGGCGGTGATGCCGAGGAGGACCGTGGCGGACAGCAGCGGGAAGAGGAGCTTGTCGCCGCGGTCGGTGGTGAGCCGGATCCGGCGGGTCAGCAGCCGGCCGGCGCACAGCATGCCCAGCCCGGTGACCATGGCGAGGCAGACTGCATGTCCGGCGATCACCATGAAGGCGCCCAGGTGGAACAGCGGGCTGCCCTCCGCCTCGGCGAGCAGCACCGATCTGCTCCTGTGGGTCGCCTTCGCGGCCAGGGAAGAGAATGCGGCGTTCATCGACGGTCTTCCGTACGGTGGCCAGGAGTGCGCGGCACGCGGCTCGGCGGAGCGGGCATCGGCGGCCGGCCCTCTGCGACGCGCGGCGACCGGCGCCGTGCACTCTGATCGTTCTCCATGATCGGGAACGCTAGACGGCGCGAACCCTGCAGCACTTGGGGCGGTCGGTCCCCGCTGGATGGCCGACCGGCCCAGTCACCGCCGCCGTGACAGGGACCATTGGTCCTGGTCCTGGTCCGAGTCGCGGCGGGGGACATCGCATGCTGACAGTGCTCAGGCCAGCGCTGCCCTGAGGACGTCGACGGCGGTCCTGGGATCGGCCAGGGCGTGGTAGATGCCGGGGATCTCGTGGTCGTCGATGCCGAGAAGGCCGTAGACGGCGTGCAGGGCACCGCGCACGGAGTACTCGACGGTGAAGACGACGTCCTCCGGGATCTCGGTGAACTGGCCGAGGAAGGCGAAGTTCGCGGCTCCGCGCGGGATGACCAGCGGCCGGTCGTGGACGGTACGCGGGGCGAACTGGCTGGTGATGTACGGCATCATCACCGGGATCACCGTCGTCGTCGCCGCGACCTGCTCCTCGATGTCCGACAGACCGAGGTGGCCGAGGAGTTCGGTGAGGATCTCCCGGCCGGTGGCCTCGGCCATCGGCTTGCCGATGAAGTCGCCCTCGCGGTCGACGAACAGGCCGTAGCCCCACAGCGTGCAGACGTCGTCGGGCTGTCCGTCGAAGTGCGGGGCATGAGGCACGACTATGGACATCAGCCAGCGCGAGTCCTTGAACGTCATCAGCGCACCGGTGCCCGGGAGGTTGCCGGACAGCTCCTCGATGCGGTGCAGCAGGAGCGGGCTGCGCATCGTGAGGGTGAAGGACTCCCACTTCGATTCGCCCACAGTGCCGTTGAAGGCGAGAGGGCGGCCGAAGTCATCGGCCTTGACGGCGAGGGTCTCCCACAGCCGCCATCCGCCGTCGCGCTTGTCGCAGACCAGTTCGGGGGCGGCGGTGTCGCTTCCGTACGCGGCGTCGGCGGTCATCGACCCCAGGGTCAGGAACGCGTAGTCGCCGTCACCGAGTTCGTAGCTGTCCGGCTGCCCCTCGCGTTCGAGATGCAGGCGGCTTACACGCCGGGCGCCCTGCTCGTCGGTGGTGAAGTCGGCGTCGGTGACCCGCACCCCGTACTCGAAGCGCACACCCCGGGCCTCCAGCCAGGCCCGCAGCGGACGGATGATCGAGTCGTACTGGTTGAGGCGGGTGCGGCGCACGCCGGCCAGGGTGTGCATACGCGGGAACTCCTGCATGAAACGCAGGAAGTAGCGCTTGAGCTCGATGGCGCTGTGCCAGTTCTGGAAGGCGAACGTGGTGCGCCACATCGCCCAGAAGTTGGTCTCGAAGAAGTGCGGGGAGAAGAAGTCCTCGATGCGGCGGGCGCCGATGACCGCCTCGGGCAGCACCAGCAGCCGGGTCAGCTCCAGACGGTCCCGGGTGTCGAGGCCGTAGTCGGAGGCGTCCAGGATCGTCGTGCCTTTGCCGATGAGGCGGGCCTTGGCGTCGGTGGGCCACTTGGCGTTGAACTCGGTGATCTCCTCGCGCACCGTCACTGTCTCGTCGGCGAGGGTGGGAATCGTCTCCAGGAGGTTCCACAGGCAGGTGTACGCCTCCTCCTCCAGCATCCGCCCGCCGCGTGTGACGTATCCCGCGGGTTCGCCACTGCCGTCCATGGAGCCGCCGGCGACCGGGAGCTCCTCCAGGACGTGGATGTCTTCGCCGGGGAAGCCGCCGTCGCGGATCAGGAAGGCGGCTGCCGCGAGAGAGGCGATGCCGCCGCCGACGAGGTAGGCGCGGGATGGGTGCGGAGCGTCTGTCATGACGTCCCTCCGTTCTGCCGCCGGGTCTCACAGGCGGCCGACTGTGGTTCGGGATCCCGTGTGCCGGACACGCGTCCTGGTTCGACAGCGGCGGTGTGGCGTTCGGGGAGGCGCGGACGCCATCTGACGGGACGTGGCGCCTAGGGTCATCAGTCAACGCGTGCGGTGATTGCGCAGGCAGGGGCCGGATGTCCCTGCCCGCCTGCCGAGCGGCCCGAACCTGGGGGCATGCTGTCGGCCGGACCCTGCGCGCTCCTTGAAGAGCCACGCCCGAAGCCCCGGGCGGACCAACCCGAGGAAGGGGCGTTCTTCAGCGTCGCGTCATGGGAGCGCGTTCCGTGGCGGGGGTTTCGTGCGCGGTCGGTCCGTCCGCGGTCGGTCCGTCCGTGGGCGGTCCGCTCGGTCGGCGCGCCAAAGCCTGTGCCGAGGCGGTTGGCCCGTGTTCCGTGTCAGCCGTGGCGTCCGCGTCCAGGTGCGCGCTGTACGTCGGCGAGCAAGCGCATGCCCGCCCGGTATGTGGTCGCGTCGATCCGCCCGTGCAACCGCTGCCTCACCAGCCGTCGTTCGGCCGTCTCCAGCACCGCACGGTGCTCCCGGAGCCGAGGTCGTGTCATGCGGCGGCTCCGGTCCGGCGCGAGCAGGCGGGACGTGTCGTACAGGGCGCCTGTGGGCGGGCCGGTCGTCCCCTTCCGCCGACGGGCGTGAGGACCGTTCCCTTCGCTTGACCGTGTCTGGCCGACGGACGCTTTGTCGACCGGACACGGGCCAATGGTGGCCGCGCCGACTGCGGCTCACTGCGTGGTGCGTGCCCCGGTGAGTTCGCGTCCGGTGACCAGTTCCGACTCGATCCGTACGAAGACCCCGTCCTTCACCGGCATCCAGGAGCGCGGTCCGCTCTGCGACAGGCGTTGGTGCTCGGCGGGGTCGGTCACCACCATGGCCCGTCCGGTGACCACCACGCTCCAGCCGGACTGGGTTGCCGCGGTGAACTCGTCCGCCTCGAAGGCGACCACGACACCGTCGACGGCGCGCACGAGGTCGGAGCCTGCCGAGGTGAACAGCAGGACCGAGGCGTCCTCGTCCAGGGAGAAGTTGACCGGGAGGACCGCGGGCAGCGCCTGCCGGGTGTACACCACGCGGCCCACCGGCACCTTGGCCAGCAGGCGCAGGCACTCCTGCCGGTCGAGCGTGCGAAAGGCGTCGTGTTCGAGCATCGAACCATCGTCGGTATGCACCCCGGCGCACGGTAGGGCCGACCGGCCCTCTTCTGCCCAAAGGGGAGGGAACGGCCGGCTCCGAGGCCGGGACCGTCTGGCCGGTGGCAGGGACCCACGGCCCATGCCGCGCAGGTGTCCTCAAGCGGACAGTGGCTGAGGGGCGCCGATGTGCGGGCGAGTGACCTGCGGTTCCGGTGCGACCCCCGTGTCACAGAACAGCTGTCACAGAACAGCCGTCACAGAACAGCCGTCACAGAACAGCTGTCACAGAACAAGCGTGAGAGGGAAGGAACGGACACCATGGTCCAGTCCTCGACGACAAAGAGCGACAGGGCGGGCTCGGGCGCGCCGGTGCCCGGCCGGGCCTGGCTGATGCTGGCTCTGGCCACCGTCGGATTCGCCGTCAACTTCTGGGCGTGGGCGCTGCTCAGCCCACTCGGCCCCCGCTTCAAGGACACCCTGGAGCTGTCCTCCGTCCAGCAGTCGCTGCTGGTGGCGGTGCCCGTCGTCGTCGGCTCGCTCGGCCGTATTCCGGTGGGGGCGCTGACCGACCGGTTCGGCGGCCGGGTGATGTTCCCGATCGTGTCGGCGGCCACCATCGTGCCGGTGCTCTACCTCGGCCTGGCCGGCCACTCCTCGCTCGCCGCACTGCTGGTCGGCGGGTTCTTCCTCGGCATCGGCGGCACCGCCTTCGCCGTCGGTGTGCCGCTCGTCAGCGCCTGGTTCCCGCCCGAGCGGCGCGGCCTCGCCATCGGCGTCTTCGGGGCCGGCATGGGCGGCACCGCCGTCAGCGCCCTGACCACCGTGAAGCTGGTCGACGCGCACAGCATGTCCACCCCGTTCCTGATCACCGCCGCCGTCCTGGCCGTGTACGCGGTGACGGCCGCGCTGTTGCTGCGCGACGCACCCGGCCGCACCGTGCCGACCGAGCCGCTGGCCCGGCGCCTGGCCGCAACCGCCCGCCTGGGCATCACCTGGCAGGCATCCGCGCTGTACGCGGTCGCGTTCGGCGGCTACGTGGCCTTCTCCGTCTACCTGCCCACGTACCTGAAGACCGGCTACGGGCTGACCCAGGCGGACGCGGCGAACCGCATGGCCGGGTTCGTGCTGCTGGCGGTGGCGATGCGCCCGGTCGGCGGCTGGCTGTCCGACCGGATCGGCCCGGTGCGGGTGCTCGCCGGCGCTTTGACCGTGGTCGTGGCCGGTGCTGTCGCGCAGTCGTTCACCCCGGACCTGGCACCGGTGGGGACCATCGCCTTCCTGGCCATGGCCGCCGCGCTCGGCGCCGGCAGCGGGGCGACCTTCGCCCTGGTGGCCCTGCTGGCCCCGGCCGACCAGGTCGGCTCTGTCACCGGCGTCGTCGGCGCCGCGGGTGGCCTGGGCGGCTTCCTGCCGCCGCTGGTGATGGGCTCGCTGTACGGCGAGTACGGAACGTACGCGGCCGGACTCGTCCTGCTCGCGATCGTGGCCGCCGCCGCACTGGCCTTCACCCTCACCGGCGTCCGCGCGGCGGCCGAAGGCGGCGCGCGCAGGCCGCGCACCGGCCGTCGGCGCGGGCGCCACACCACCGCCGGCACCACCGCGTAGGCACGGACGAGACGAACAGGAACGAAGGACAGGAGAAGATCCGGTGTGTGAGTACTGCGGCTGCCAGTCGCTGGGGTCGATCGACGAGCTGACCCGGGAGCACGACGAGGTCGTCCGCCTGATCAGCCACCTCCGCACCGCCCACCAGGCCAGTGACGGGGCCCGGATGGCGCAGGTCGCCCGCGAGATCGCGACCGTGCTCGACCCGCACACCCAGGTGGAGGAGCATGGCCTGTTCCCCGCGATGGCCGACGAGTTCCCCGAGCAGATCGCCGCCCTGGAGGCCGAACACCGCCGCATCGAGGAGGTCCTGGCCGAGGCCGCCGACGACAGCACGCCCTCGGATCCGACCTGGCCGGACCGGCTGCTGGAGGCGATGGCCCTCCTGCGCGATCACATCCTCAAGGAGCAGGACGGCGTCTTCCCGGCCGCGCTCGCCAACCTCAGCACCGAGGAGTGGGAAGCCGTCGAGGCCGTCCGCGCCAAGGCGGGCGGCGCCCTGTCCCGGCCGACCGCCTGACCGCCCCACTCCGGCCCCGACAACGCAGCGGTCCACGCAGGTGTGGGCGCCCGGAGCAGCGGTAACCGCCCTCCGCACGCAGACGATCTTTACGAAGCCACAGGGTGTTCGTGGAGTGGCTGTTGACCTCCTCGGGGACGACGGTCGTAGAGTCGTCAACGGCCGAAACCGATCACAACTCGAACGGGCCACGTGCCCGGGGCGGAGTGGCACGGTGAGCACGGAGACCAACCGGGGGCCGGCACGGGCGGGCATGGACGGCGAGCTGGCGGAGGCGCTGGTGCGCTCCCGCCGCTTCTTCACCCGGGCGGAGGTCTCCGACGACCTGCGCACCCTCCACCGCAAGGGCGGCCGGCAGGCGGACGAGTTCTACCGGGACCGCTGGTCCCACGACAAGGTGGTCCGCTCCACGCACGGCGTGAACTGCACCGGCTCGTGCTCGTGGAAGGTGTACGTCAAGGACGGCATCATCACGTGGGAGGCGCAGCAGACCGACTATCCGTCGGTGGGCCCGGACCGCCCCGAGTACGAGCCGCGGGGCTGCCCGCGCGGGGCGGCGTTCTCCTGGTACACGTACTCGCCCACGCGGGTGCGCTACCCGTACGTGCGGGGCGTGCTGCTGCGGATGTACCGGGAGGCGAAGGCCCGGCTCGGCGATCCGGTGGCGGCCTGGGCGGACATCGTCTCGGACCCGGAGCGTGCCCGCCGTTACAAGGCGGTGCGCGGCAAGGGCGGCCTGGTGCGGGCGAGCTGGGACGAGGCGGTCGAGATGGTCGCCGCCGCGCACGTGCACACCATCAGGGAGCACGGCCCGGACCGGCTGGCCGGGTTCTCGCCGATCCCGGCGATGTCGATGGTCTCGCACGCCGCCGGCTCCCGCTTCTACTCGCTGCTCGGCGGGGTGATGCTCTCCTTCTACGACTGGTACGCCGACCTTCCCGTGGCCTCCCCGCAGGTGTTCGGCGACCAGACCGACGTACCGGAGTCGGGGGACTGGTGGGACGCCGGCTACCTGATCATGTGGGGGTCGAACCTGCCGGTGACCCGCACCCCGGACGCGCACTGGATGGCCGAGGCCCGCTACCGCGGCCAGAAGGTCGTCGCCGTGTCGCCCGACTACGCGGACAACGTGAAGTTCGCCGACGAGTGGCTCGCGGCCCAGCCCGGCACCGACGGGGCGCTGGCGATGGCCATGGGGCACGTGATCCTCAAGGAGTTCTTCGCCGAACGGACGACGCCGTACTTCACCGACTACGTCAAGCGCTTCACGGACCTGCCCTTCCTGGTCACCCTCGACGAGACGACGGACGAGCCGGGCACCTACACGCCGGGCAAATTCCTGACCGCCGCCGACCTCGGCGGCGAGCACGCCGAGGCGGAGCACGCGGAGTTCCGGACCGTGCTGCTGGACGCGGCCACCGGACGGCCGGTGGTACCGAACGGCACTCTCGGTGACCGCTACGGCGAGGCCGGCGCGGGAAAGTGGAACCTGGATCTCGGTGCCATCGATCCGCTGCTGTCCGCCGAGGGCGGCGACGAGCTCCCCGTCGCCGTGGAACTGCCGCGCTTCGACGCGGCGGACGGCAGCGCGGGACGGCTGCGGCGCGGCGTGCCGGTGCACCGGGTCGCCGGACGGTTGGTGACCACGGTGTACGACCTGCTGCTGGCCCAGTACGGGGTGGCCCGCGAGGGGCTGCCCGGCCGATGGCCCTCGGGCTACGACGACGCGAGGGAGCCGTACACGCCGGCCTGGCAGACGGCGATCACCGGTGTGGACGCGGGGAAGGCGGCGCGTATCGCGCGGGAGTTCGCCGCCAACGCCGAGGAGTCCGGCGGCCGTTCGATGATCATCATGGGTGCCGGGACCAACCACTGGTTCCACTCCGACACCATCTACCGAGCGTTTCTGACCCTGACGACCATCACTGGCTGTCAGGGCGTCAACGGCGGCGGCTGGGCCCACTACGTGGGCCAGGAGAAGGTCCGCCCGATCACCGGCTACTCGGCGATCGCGACAGCCGCCGACTGGAACCGCCCGGCCCGGCAGATGATCCAGACCGCCTACTGGTACCTGCACGCCGACCAGTTCCGCTACGACCCGTTCTCCGCCGACACCCTCGCGGCGGCCGGTCCGGGCACGGGCGGCCCGTTCGCCGGGAAGACCACCGCCGACGTCATCGCGCAGTCGGCGCGGATGGGCTGGATGCCCTCGTATCCGACGTTCGACCGCAACCCCCTGGACCTGGCCGACGAAGCCGGCGCTGCGGGCCGTCCGGTCGCCGAGCACATCGTGGACGAACTGAGGGCGGGGCGGCTGCGGTTCGCGGGCGAAGACCCGGATGCCCCGGAGAACTTCCCCCGGGTGCTGACCATCTGGCGGGCCAACCTGCTGGGTTCCTCTGCCAAGGGCAACGAGTACTTCCTCAAGCACCTGCTCGGCACCGATCACGCGGTCCGGGCGGCCGAGGCGCCGCCGGATGCCCGCCCACGGGACGTGGTGTGGCGGGAGGAGGCTCCCGAGGGCAAGCTCGATCTGCTGCTGACGCTGGACTTCCGTATGACCAGCACCACCGTCTTCTCCGACGTCGTCCTGCCCGCCGCCACCTGGTACGAGAAACACGACCTGTCCAGCACGGACATGCACCCCTTCGTGCACGCCTTCAATCCAGCCATCGCCCCGCCGTGGCAGACCCGCACCGACTGGGACGCGTTCCACACCCTCGCCAAGGAGTTCAGCCGCCAGGCCGCCGATCACCTGGGGGTCCGCAAGGACGTGGTCGCCGCAGCACTGCAGCACGACACTCCGGACGAGATGGCCAACCCGCGCGGGAGGGTGCTCGACTGGATGGCGGGCGAGTGCGAGCCGGTCCCCGGCCGTACGATGCCGAAGCTGGTGACGGTGGAGCGCGACTACGCGGCCGTCGCCGACAAGATGGGCGCCCTCGGCCCGCTGCTCGACACCCTGGGCGCGACCACCAAGGGCATCACCTTCAAGGTCGACCGCGAGCTGGAGTACCTGCGGCACAAGAACGGCACGGTGCGCGGCGGCGCGGCCGACGGGCGGCCCTCGATCGACCGCGACACGCACGCCTGCGAGGCGATTCTCGCCCTGTCCGGCACCACCAACGGCCACCTCGCCACCCAGGGCTTCCACGCCCTCGAAGCCCGCACCGGCCGGCAACTGGCCGACCTGGCCGCCGAGCACGAGGGCAAGCGGATCACCTTCGCCGACACCCAGGCCGCCCCGGTCCCCGTCATCACCTCCCCGGAGTGGTCCGGCTCGGAGACCGGCGGGCGCCGCTACTCCCCGTTCACCGTGAACGTCGAGCGCCTCACACCGTGGCACACCCTCACCGGCCGCCAGCACTTCTACCTCGACCACGACTGGATGACCGCGCTCGGCGAGCAACTCCCGGTCTACCGGCCCCCGTTGAACATGCACGCTCTGTTCGACGAGCCGCGTATCGGGGAGACGGGCGAGCTCGGTGTGACGGTGCGCTATCTGACGCCGCACAACAAGTGGTCGATCCACTCCGAGTACCAGGACAACCTGTTCATGCTGTCGCTGTCCCGGGGCGGGCCGACGATCTGGATGAGCACGCGGGACGCGGCGAAGATCGGCGTGCACGACAACGACTGGGTCGAGGCGGTCAACCGCAACGGGGTGGTCGCCGCCCGAGCGGTCGTCTCGCACCGCATGCCCGAGGGCACCGTCTACATGCACCACGCACAGGACCGCCTGATCGACGTACCGCGCACCGAGACCACCGGCCGACGAGGCGGCATCCACAACTCCCTGACCCGGCTGCTGATCAAGCCGAGTCATCTGATCGGCGGTTACGCCCAACTGTCGTACGCCTTCAACTACCTCGGCCCGACCGGCAACCAGCGCGACGAGGTCACCGTCATCCGCCGCCGCGGCAACCAGGAGGTGACGTACTGATGCCCCGTGGCGAAGCCGCCATTGGACGCTGTATGGCTCAGATGGCGATGGTGATGAACCTCGACAAGTGCATCGGCTGCCACACCTGCTCGGTCACCTGCAAACAGGCGTGGACCAACCGCACGGGCGTGGAGTACGTCTGGTTCAACAACGTCGAGACCCGCCCCGGCCAGGGCTATCCGCGCCGCTACGAGGACCAGGAGACGTGGCGCGGCGGCTGGGAACTGAACAAGCGAGGCCGGCTGGCGCTGAAGGCGGGCGGCCGCTTCAAGAAGCTCATCACCATCTTCTCCAACCCGGTCCTGCCGTCCCTCGACGACTACTACGAGCCCTGGACCTACGACTACGAGACCCTCACCAACGCGCCGCTGCAGGAGCACACCCCTGTCGCTCGCCCCAAGTCCCTGATCACCGGCAAGGACATGAAGATCGCCTGGTCGGCGAACTGGGACGACGACCTCGGCGGATCCGCCGACCACGGCGAGAAGGACGTGCTCCTCAACGAGATCTCCGAGAAGATCAAGCTCGAGTTCGAGCAGACCTTCATGTTCTACCTGCCGCGGATCTGCGAGCACTGCCTCAACCCGTCCTGCGCGGCCTCCTGCCCTTCCGGCGCCCTCTACAAGCGGGAGGAGGACGGCATCGTCCTGGTCGACCAGGACCGCTGCCGCGGCTGGCGGATGTGCGTGACCGGATGCCCGTACAAGAAGGTGTACTTCAACCACCGCACCGGCAAGGCCGAGAAGTGCACCTTCTGCTTCCCGCGTATCGAGGTGGGCATCCCCACCGTCTGCTCCGAGACCTGCGTGGGCCGGCTGCGCTACATCGGGCTCGTCCTCTACGACGCCGACCGCGTCCTGGAAGCCGCCTCCACCCCGGACGACACCGGCCTGTACGAGGCCCAGCGGCAGGTGTTCCTCGACCCCGACGACCCGGACGTCATCGCCGCGGCCGAGAGCGCGGGCATCCCGCGGGACTGGATCGAGGCCGCCCAGCGCTCCCCGATCCACGCCCTGATCAACACGTACAAGGTGGCCCTGCCCCTGCATCCGGAATACCGGACGATGCCCATGGTCTGGTACATCCCGCCCCTGTCCCCGGTGGTCGACGCCGTCCGCGACACCGGCGAGGACGCCGAGGACCACCGCACCCTGTTCGCCGCCGTCGACGCCCTGCGCATCCCCGTCGACTACCTGGCCCAGTTGTTCACCGCGGGCGATCCACAGCCTGTGGACGCGGTGCTGCGCCGCCTGGCGGCGATGCGCGCCTACATGCGGGACATCAACCTCGGCAGGGAACCGAACGCGTCGATTCCCGAGGCCGTCGGGATGACCGAGGAGCAGATGTACGACATGTACCGGCTGCTGGCCCTGGCCAAGTACGACGAGCGGTACGTCATCCCGCCCGCCCACGCTGAACAGGCCCACCAGCTCGAAGAGCTGGCCACCGAGTGCAGCCTCGACTACGAGGGCGGCCCCGGCATGGGCGGCTCGGGCCCCTTCGGCGAAACCTCCGGCGGCGCCGCACCCATCGCCGTGGAGAACTTCCACGCCCTGCGCGACCGCCAGACCTCCGACACCCCCGCCACCCCCACCGACAAGGCCGGCCGGGTCAACCTCCTGAACTGGGACGGCAAGGGCTCCCCGCCCGGCCTGTTCCCGGACACACCATCCGACGGCAGCGGTGCCGGTGGGGAGGTCGAGCCGAAGCCATGAGAAGGAAGACCCCGCACACCGCTCGCACCGAGCCCTGGCACCCCCACGCCTGGCAGGCCCAGTCCCTGCTGCTCGCCTACCCCGACGAACAGTTCGAGCAGCGCCTCGCCCTGGCCGGTCGGGTCGCCGCCACTCTGCCGGCACAGGTCGCCCGCCCCCTGGTCCGCTTCAGCGCCCACGCCGAGGAGACCACCCCCGCGGACCTGGCGGCCGCCTATGTGGCCACCTTCGACCACCGCAAACGCTGCTGCCCCTACCTGACCTACTATGCCCACGGCGACACCCGCAGGCGCGGCCTCGCCCTGCTGCGGCTCAAGCAGACCTACGCCAAGGCCGGCTGGCGTCTGGGCGACGACGAACTGCCCGACCACCTCGCCGTCGTCCTCGAATTCGCCGCCGCCGACCCCGCCCGGGGAGCGCGCCTGCTCACCGAACACCGCGCCGGCCTGGAACTCCTGCGCCTGGCCCTGAACGACGACGGCTCACCCTGGGCACACGTGCTGGACTCCGTCTCCGCCACCCTGCCCGCCCTCGCCGGCGACGACCGCGAAGCCGTCCTGCGCCTCGCCGCCCAGGGCCCGCCCGAGGAAGAGGTCGGCCTCGACTCGTACGCGTCGCCCGTGTTCCTCCCCGACCCCGTCGCAGGAGGCCCGCGATGACCGCGCCCGTCCAGCCCGTCACCCTGGCGGTGGCCTCCGGAACCGGCGGCATCCTGCTGTGGGTCGTGCTGCCGTATGTGGCGCTCGCGGTATTCGTCCTCGGCCACGTCTGGCGCTACCGCTACGACAAGTTCGGCTGGACCACCCGCTCCTCCCAGCTGTACGAGAACCGTCTGCTGCGCATCGGCAGCCCGCTGTTCCACTTCGGCATCCTCGTCGTGGCGCTCGGCCACATCGGCGGCCTGGTCATCCCCAAGAGCTGGACCGAAGCGGCCGGTATCAGCGAGCACACGTACCACGTCTCCGCCGTCGTCCTGGGCACGATCGCGGGCGTCGCCACCGTGGGCGGGCTGGCCATTCTGATCTACCGGCGCCGTACCGTCGGGCCGGTCTTCTCCGCCACCACCCGCAACGACAAGGCCATGTACGTCTCCCTGGCCCTCACCATCGGCCTCGGCCTGTCGGCCACGGTGGCGGCCAACCTCGTCGGCGGCGGCTACGACTACCGCGAAACCATCTCCCCCTGGTTCCGCTCCATCTTCTACCTCCAGCCCGACCCAGACCGCATGACCGGCGCCCCGATCCTGTTCCAACTCCACGCCATCAGTGCCCTGCTGCTCTTCGCTTTCTGGCCCTTCACCCGGCTCGTCCACATGCTCACCGCACCGCTGGGCTACCTCACCCGCCCCTACATCGTCTATCGCAGCCGCGACACCCGACTCGGCGCCCGGGCCCCCCACCGCGGCTGGGAACGCACCGGTTCGTGAGCGGCCCGACCACAGACCCTCGGTGATCCGGCGCCTCGCCCACCGGGCGCCCTGCACCCGTGCGAGGTCTTCCCCGCCTCCTCACACGTGTATCGCCCCTGAGGGCGGACTCTGCCCTGTGCCACCAACGTCCGCCGAGTCGGGCCCGCACCCGGATCGCCTGGTCAGGAGTGCACCCGGCTCCCGTGCGATCCGTAGCGCGTTCAGTACTGCTCGGTCTCCACGAAACTCGTGTCCGCGTCATCGCCCGCGCCGAAGGCGGCGGCGGTCGGGTCGAATCCGGGCGGGCTGTCCTTCAGGGCCAGGCCCAGGCCGGCCAGCTTCGCCTTGACCTCGTCGATCGACTTCGCACCGAAGTTGCGGATGTCCAGCAGGTCGGCCTCGGAGCGCGCCAGGAGCTCACCCACCAAGTGGACCCCCTCACGCTTGAGGCAGTTGTACGAGCGGACGGTGAGCTCCAGCTCCTCGATCGGCAGCGCCATGTCCGCGGCGAAGGCGGCGTCCGTGGGGGACGGGCCCATGTCGATGCCCTCGGCGTCGACATTGAGCTCGCGGGCCAGACCAAACAGCTCGACCAGGGTCTTGCCGGCCGACGCCATGGCGTCACGGGGACGCATGGCCTGCTTGGTCTCGACGTCGACGATCAGCTTGTCGAAGTCGGTGCGCTGCTCGACACGGGTGGCCTCGACCTTGTACGTGACCTTCAGCACGGGGCTGTAGATCGAGTCGACCGGGATACGGCCGATCTCCTGACCGACCTGCTTGTTCTGCGCGGCGGAGACGTAACCGCGGCCGCGCTCGACGGTCAGCTCCATCTCCAGCTTGCCCTTGCCGTTCAGGGTGGCGAGGACCAGGTCGGGGTTGTACACCTCGACTCCGGCCGGGGGTGCGATGTCGGCGGCGGTGACCAGACCCGGGCCCTGCTTGCGCAGGTACATCAACCTGCCGGTGGTGCTCGGTGTTGTGCCGCTGCCGGTT